>JBEDKQ010000139.1:0-5103 GCA_041172085.1 Pseudomonadota bacterium
CAGACTTGTGAAACCTTCTTCGATGAGAATGTCTGCAATTTCTTGGTCGACATCAAGTTTGTCCATGAACAAGGCACGAATGCCCGTGGTTTCTTCGGCCTGCTTCTGAGCAGATTCGGCCGCGTCCATGATGTTGATTTTCCAACCGGTTAGATCGGAGGCCAAGCGCACATTCTGACCACCACGGCCAATGGCAATGGCCAAATTTTCTTCATCAACGACCACGTCCATGGCGTGTTTTTCTTCGTCCACGACAATGGATTGAACGTTGGCAGGCGCCAATGCGCCAATCACAAACTGAGCGGGGTCTTCACTCCACAAAACGATGTCAACGCGCTCGCCAGCCAATTCGTTGGTTACGCCATTGACGCGTGTGCCGCGAACGCCCACACAAGTACCAATAGGATCGACGCGTTTGTCATGAGACAACACAGCAATTTTGGCGCGTGAACCAGGATCACGTGCGCAAGATTTGATTTCTAGCAAGCCTTGTTCAATTTCTGGCACTTCTTGACGGAACAACTCAATCATGAACTCAGGGGCAGAACGCGACAAAATGATGGGCGCACCGCGCAATGTGAGGTCGACTTCCATGATCATGGCGCGAACGCGGTCACCATTGCGCAAGTTCTCTTTGGGAATCATCTCGCTGCGGCGCAGTCGGCCTTCAACGCGACCAGACTCAACAATGATGTCGCCTTTGTCCATGCGTTTGACGGTACCGACCAAGATTTTCTCGCCGCGAGCCATGAATTCGTTAAGCAGCATCTCGCGCTCAGCGTCACGAATCTTTTGCAAGATCACTTGCTTGGCCGCCATGGCGCCAATACGGCCAATGGGCAAAGACTCGACACCCTCTTCGATGTACTCATCGACCTCGATGTCTGGAATTTGCTCTAGTGCTTCAAACAACAAAATTTCTTGATCAGGCATTTGCAAACCCGCTTCATCGGGTACAACGTGCCAACGGCGGAAAGTTTCGTAGTTGCCACTGTCACGATCAATTGCAACGCGAATGTCTACATCGCCTTCGTAGAGTTTTTTGGTGGCTTGCGCCAAGGCTGACTCAACGGCACCAAACACGATGTCACGCTCAACGTTTTTTTCACGTGAGATGGCTTCAACCAACATCAACAGTTCGCGATTCATGTTAATTCTCTCCTAAGTCTATTTTGGGCTTACGGCCCTTGAAATCAACAACAGGCGCAAGACGCGCCTCTCTTAATTCATCCAACCTGAAACCCAAAACTTGCATGGGCACAGGCGGTCTTTTTTTACTGACACGAGCACCGGGCTTGGGCTCTGGCGCATCGGACCAAACGATTTGCCAAGTGTTTTCGGCTTCTGCTTTTTCCAGAGTGCCACGAAACTTTTTACGCAAAGCATTGACCAGTCCTGCCGCGGCTTCGCCCATCGGCGCTTTGAGCGTGATGTCAATGAGCTCGCCTTCAAAGCGCGCCAAATCGCGTTCATTTCGCAAGGGACGGTCGATGCCTGGCGAAGAAACTTCAAGACGGCGATACTCAACGCCGTCAACTTCCAGTGCAAACATTAACTGTCGGTTCACCTTCTCGCAGTCTTCAACCGTGACAAATGGGATCTCAAAACGATCGACCCCGTCTTGCCATGGATTGTCGATGGTGATGCGCATAAGGCCACCGGCAGAGCGTTCAATCTCTACCAATTCATAGCCCAACCCGGCCACGGTTTCTTCAACAATCTGCTGCAATGCCACGCGAAATAGGTCTTCTCAATCAGGTTTCAGGACAAGATTAAATGCAAGTACAAACCCTGCTCATTAATCGATCGACCAAAAAAAACGGGCGGTAAAAACCCGCCCGTTTGGTCGTGAAGCTCTGATTCTAATCTATAAATCCTTGATTTGGAACGGATTTGTTGGAAAAAAGCGCCAATTTAAGCCAGTGCCTGGTTCAGTTTAGGAACAGCCGACAGCAAGGATTTTGTGTAGTGATGCTGAGGATTGTTCAAAATTTGAGAAGCATCACCCATTTCAACCATCTCCCCAGCATGCATCACCGCCACTCTGTCTGCCAAATAAGCCACAACCCCAATGTTGTGGGTGACAAACAAGTAACTCACGCCAAGGTGATTCTGCAACTCTCTGAGTAAATTCAAAATCTGGGCTTGCACAGAGACGTCAAGGGCTGAGGTAGGCTCATCGCACACGATCAAATTGGGTTTGACGGCCAGCGCTCGGGCAATGGCAATCCGTTGACGTTGCCCACCCGAAAACTCGTGGGGATAACGATCCAGCGCATCTGAACGCAAGCCAACTTGGTCCATCAGCACTTTCAAGTCGGCCTTTCTTTGGTCAACAGACCATTCTGGGTGAAGGCTCTTCATGCCCTCCTCCAAAATTTCTTGAACTCGCATGCGGGGGTTTAAAGATGCAAACGGGTTCTGAAAAATGATTTGAATCTGCTTGCGCGATGCCTGCAAGGCTTGTCCCTGAAGTTGAAACAAATCTTGACCTTGCAAAATAACCTGTCCTGTGACTTTCGTTTGGGGCGTCAGCAATTGCAACAGGGATTTACCGATCGTGGTTTTGCCACAACCGGACTCCCCCACCAGAGCCAAAGTTTGACCTTTTTGAATCTCAAAACTTACATTTTTGACAGCTTGGAAGGTTTTTTTGCCACCCAAAACACCGCCCCCCATCGAGTAAGTGACGGACAAATCTTTGACAGAGAGCAACACAGAATGATCAAGAGAAGTTTCTTGACCTCGTTCAAGCAAGGGTGGCAGGCTCAAAAACTGCAAGCTGGCATCGTTCACGCGGACACACCGAACATTGTGCGTATCGGACAGCGGGGTCATTGCAACGGCTTTGTCGGTACAAGCTTCTGTTTGATAAGGGCAACGCGGCGCAAAGCGGCAGCCTTTAAAGGCCTGCGTCAGCGGTGGCACAGTGCCATGAATAGCGGCCAATTGCCGCCCTCTCAAATCTTCTCCCGGCAAAGCTTGGAGCAACAATTTGGCATAGGGGTGTGACGGGCGAACAAAGAAATCGGCAGCCGATGCCACCTCCACAATTTGACCTGCATACATGAGTGCCACTTGATCGGCCATACCGCTTACAACGGCTAAGTCATGTGTGATCAGAAGCATGGCCATGCCGCGCTCTTGTTGCAAGCTTTTGAGCAAGTCCAAAATTTGGGCTTGTATGGTCACGTCCAACGCTGTGGTGGGTTCATCGGCAATCAATAAATCCGGCTCAGCAGCCAGGGCAATGGCAATCATCACTCGCTGCAATTGACCGCCAGACATTTCAAAAGGATAACTTCCCATGCGACGTTCTGGTTCAGGCAGGCCTACTTTTTGAAGCCATTCAACGGCTCGCGCACGGGCCTCAAGTGGCTTGAGATCGGTATGCTGAAAAATGACTTCCAAAATTTGATCGCCCACTGTCATCACAGGATTCAGGCTGGTCGACGGCTCTTGGAAAATAATTGAAATGCGGCGGCCACGAATGGTCCGCATTTGATTTTCACTCAGTTGAAATACATCAACATCGCTTAAGTTAACTTTACCGTTTTGAATGACTGCGTTGTCTGGCAGCAAGCGCAACAAAGACAATGCAGTCATGGACTTGCCACAACCAGATTCACCGACCAGGGCAAAAGTCTGCCCTTTTTGCAAAGTTAAATTGAGTGCATCAACTGCACGCGCCATGCCGACTTCTGTTTGAAGATCGACCACTAAATTTTGAACATTCAATTGCTGTGTCATGCAGCCACCTCTTGAGTTTGAGTTGCCGCTGGGCTGACACTGCGCAATCGGGTACGCGGGTCAAATGCATCTCGAACAGCATCCGCCAACAAATTGGCGCTGAGCACAATCAAGAACATGAAACCAAAAGCTGTGGCCAAGGTCCACCAGACCAAGGGCGAAGCGGCCAATTCAGCGCGTGCGGTGTTGATCATCACACCAAAGCTTGCAGTTTTTGGATCTACGCCTACACCGACATAGGACAGAACTGCTTCAGCCAAAACGAAGCTGGAAAACTGCATCACGGTGTTGATGAGCACCAAATGCATCAAGTTTGGCACGATGTGACGCCACAAAACGCGTGGCGTAGAAACCCCAAAAGCTCTGGCTGATTGTATGTACTCTAACTCTCGAAGTTTCAATGTTTCACCACGCACCAACCGGCACAAACCCGTGAAAGAGGTGATGCCCAAGATCAAGCACAAGAAAAACAAGCGTGCGTCTGCACGCTCAAGAGAGGTTTCAAAGACACCTTGGTTCTTGTCAATGAATACTTGCAGCAGCAAGACAGACGCTGCAATCAAAAGCACATCTGGAATGGAAGCCAACAAGGTATAAATGTATTGAATCGCCTCATCTACCCAACCTCGCAAATAACCGGCCGTTACCCCCAACAGAAGGGCCAAAGGTAAAACAACCAAGGTGGTCAAGCCACCAATTACCAAGGCAGTGCGCACGCTTTTTAAAGCAAACACCAATACCGAGTTGCCTGTTCTGTCGGTTCCAAAAACATGATAGCCCTGCGACAAAACGACCACCCATGTAATGGCCAAGACCAA
Source organism: Pseudomonadota bacterium (assembly GCA_041172085.1). GTDB lineage: Bacteria > Pseudomonadota > Gammaproteobacteria > Burkholderiales > Burkholderiaceae_C > Limnohabitans_A. The sequence goes on from JBEDKQ010000139.1 coordinate 4,569, forward strand.
CAAGGAAAATGTGATGGCCATTGAACGCCATGGCCACTGCGTTTGGCCACTTTTAAATCGAGACAACACCACTGAAAACGCTTGGCCCGTCTTAGCAGTGGCAAGTGCAAGACCCATCAATAAGACGCTCAGAATAATGGCAAGACCCAAGCCTATTGCCGTCCATGTTTTATTTGAAACGTCTGATGAAAGCTCTGTTGCTGGATCGTTCAAATGTTTGCCACCGAAGCGCAGTCTTGGATAATCACGCACAGAAACACCATCTCGCTCAAAAGTTTCTTTTCGAAAAGCGACTGCTGACAATGGTTCTGAATAGCTGCGTTCTCGTGCAGTAGCCAAGGGCTGTAGCAACTTGTCCAAAAGAGAAGTGGCTTCTGAAGCGTACTGCGTACTGGTCTGCCCTGCTGAAGCAGGCAAGGACTCACGAAAGTGAACGCTGTCAGCCAAGGCAATGAGCAGGAAAAACCCAAGCACCATGCTGCTGACCATGGCAACAGGACGGTGCATGGCCAAGCGCCAATTGGCCCTTAAGTTT
>JBEDKQ010000140.1:0-5060 GCA_041172085.1 Pseudomonadota bacterium
GAGTCTGTGTTCAAGGCCGACGACAAAATGGACCAAGTGATCTTGGACCAAAAAGAGTGCACCTACTCTTACTTTGCCGATCCCATGTATGTTTTCATGGACAGCGAATACAACCAGTACGAAGTTGAGTCAGAAAACATGGGCGATGCCATGAACTACCTCGAAGACGGCATGGCTGTTGAAGTGGTGTTTTACGACGGCAAGGCCATTTCTGTTGAATTGCCAACCAGCGTCGAGCGCGAAATCACTTGGACAGAGCCTGCTGTTAAGGGCGACACATCTGGCAAAGTGCTCAAGCCAGCCAAGATTGCCACAGGCTTCGAAGTGCCCGTGCCTTTGTTTGTCAACCAAGGCGACAAAATCGAAATTGACACACGCACGGGCGAATACCGCAAGCGCGTCTAAACCCCAAGGGCCATCCCTTCTGGCAACAAAGACCTCCTCGGAGGTCTTTTTTTATTTGCAATGTCAATGCCATGGTTCACAATGAACGCATGCAATCAAATTCTGATCTCCATGTGTCCAAAGAAGTGGCCGATGCCTACCGATTGGCCTTCAATGACCCAGCGTTTTTAAATCGCCCCGAAACACGCGGCATACGATTTCAACTTGAGCTGCTCAAACCGGAACTTGTTCAAACTGAGGCTGGCATTCAAAACACGATCGTGGTTTTTGGCAGTGCGCGGTTTAAAGAGGACAACTGTTATTACGAAGCAGCCCGAAAATTTGCACGCTTGGTTTCAGAGGGCTGCAAAAGCCTTCCCAAATTAGACCGCCTCACAATTTGCACTGGCGGTGGGCCTGGCATCATGGAAGCTGCCAATCGAGGCGCTATGGACGCGGGCGCCCCTTCCGTGGCTTTGAACATTTCTCTGCCACACGAGCAAAAACCCAATCCTTATGTGACGCCTGAATTGTGTTTTCAGTTTCATTATTTTGCCCTTCGCAAAATGCATTTCGCCATGCGCGCTAAAGCACTCATTGCATTTCCTGGCGGCTTCGGCACCTTAGATGAACTGTTCGAAATGTTGACCTTGGTGCAAACCCGCAAAGTTAAACCAACGCCCGTTTTGCTGTACGGCTCTGATTACTGGAAGCGTCTGATTGATTTTGAATGGATGGTGACATCGGGCACCATTTCTAAAGAAGATTTGGCTTGCTTCAAGTACGTGGATTCACCAGAAGAGGCTTGGGCAGACATACGAACGCTACTGCCCAGATAAGTGGCCATGGGTGTTCATGAAGGGCTGTGGGGGGCGGGTCTTAGGCGCCACGCCTGAGGCGTTCCAGAAGCCACACATGCACCGACCACCCAAAAAACCACAGACACCCCCGCCACGGCACCCGCAGCGCCAAAAATAAGTGGCATGACCACACTGGACGCATTGACCGTCATGATGCGCAGTCCCAATGCTTCACCTTGCCGGTGTTGTGGTGTGATTTGATGCAGGGTGCTCATGATCATGGGTTGCACCACGCCCAACACCACACCCAAGCAAACGGAGCAAATGCCCATGGCCATGGCCGAATCAAAAAATGGATAGGCCGCAAAAATCAAACTTGCACAAATCATGGCGCCCGACAGCAACCGATATTCTTGAAGTCGACGCGCAATCCAAGGCAGAACCACACGAATGGCCGCAGATGCCACCGCAAATGAGCCCAAGATGGTGCCCACCACTGAAGCACTCAAGCCCCGTTCATGCCCTAACACGGGCACCACAAAGGTGTGAACATCCCAACACGATGACAACAGCCAATTGACCAGCAACAAGCGACGCATCAAGGGCTCTTTGAGCAAATCCCACACGCGATTGTTGGCATGCTCAGGCAACATGGGCGCAACAGGTTGTTCTTTCACTTTGCGAATCCACAACCAAGCGACCAAAGGCATCAGGGTCAACATGATGAAGGCGGCTCTAAAGCCACCTTCATCGGCAGGCATAGCCCCTGCATGGTCAATCAACAACCCCGCAAAAAATGGCCCCATGAAGTTAGAGACGGCAGGACCGATGGCCAACCAGCTGAAGGTCTCCTTGAGTTGGTTGGCGTCGCTGGCCATGCGCCCCACATGGCGCTGCAAGGCAATGACAGTAATGCCTGTTGCGCCACCCGTGGTTAAAGCCCCAATGCACAAGACCGGAAAAATGGGCCACACAACAGCCAAACTTGCGCCAGCACAGGCAATGAGCACGCTAAAGCGAACAGGTTTTTTCAAGCCATGACGGTCTGTGAACTTGCCTGCAGGAATGGCCATGAAGACTTGGGTGACCGAAAACAATGCCAACAAAACGCCCACAGCCATGGCGCTGTAGCCTTGCTGCAAGGCCAACAAAGGTGTTGCCAAACGCATGCCTGTCATGCATGCATGCAGAAATATTTGTCCGCTGATCAGCCTTACGAGTTCACTTTTCACGAAATCTCGCCGTCACTTTCATCGGCCGCTTGCGCCAACAAGTTGGGCACCTGCCCTTCGGGCAAAGCTTCCACTTGTCTGAGCGCTCTGTGCATCACATTGCTGCGAGTTTGCGCTTTGTCCAATGTGTTCAGAACGGTCTGTGTTTGCTCTTTGACTTTGGCCAGCACATCGCCAAATTTGCCGAACTCTGTTTTGACCGCACCCAAGACTTGCCAAACTTCGCTTGAGCGTTTTTCTAATGCAAGGGTTCGGAAACCCATCTGCAATGAATTCAACATGGCCATCAAGGTGGTGGGGCCTGCAAGCGTGACACGATAGTCGCGCTGTAAAGACTCAATGAGACCAGGACGTCGCAAAACCTCTGCGTACAAGCCCTCGGTAGGCAAAAACAAAATAGCGAAGTCAGTCGTGTATGGCGGCTCAATGTATTTTTCAGTAATGGACTTGGCCTCTAATCGCACTCGCATTTCTAAGGCTTTGCTACACAGTTCTGCCTGCACAGCGTCTGCACGCGATTGCGCATCCAGTAAACGCTCGTAATCTTCGTTGGGAAATTTGGCATCGATGGGCAACCAAACGGGCTGTCCATCATCCGAACGGCCTGGCAAACGGATGGCAAAGTCAACACGGTTTTTACTGCCAGGAATGGTGGCATGTTGGGCAGCATACTGATCTGGCGCCATGACCTGCTCTAGCAAAGAAGCCAGTTGTGCCTCGCCAAACATGCCACGTGTTTTGACGTTGGTGAGCAAATGTTTGAGGTCGCCCACGCCTTGCGCCAGCGTGTTCATCTCGCCCAAGCCCTTGTGCACTTGCTCCAACCTGTCTGCCACTTGTTTGAAACTTTCGCCCAAACGCGCTTGCAAAGTGGTTTGCAACTTTTCGTCGACTGTTTGGCGCATCTCGTCCAGTTTGGCAGCATTGTTCAGTTGTAACTGCGCCAATTGGGTTTCTAGGGTGCCACGCATTTCAGACAAACGGCGCGCATTGGCTTCTGAGAGTTGTTGCACCTGCAAAGTGAGGGTGTCAGACAAAGTTTTTTGCAGCAAGGCCAATTGCTGTGCAAACGCATCCATCTGACTGTTTTGCGTTCGTGTGGCTTCGGCACTTTGTTGCACCAAACTTTGCTGAAAAGTGCCCAGTGTTTGCGTTAACTCTTGACGCCCGCCCCTGGCCGATTCAAGGATGGCATTTCGCAACTCTCGCTCTAATCGTTCGTTGGCCGCTTGCAGGCTGGCGGACAACTTTGTAATTTCACTGAGCTCTTGTGCTTGTAATTGCTCTTGTGATTTCAACTGCCTGGAAAATAAAAACACCGCCGCCAGTGCAACCCCAAGCAGTGCAAATACAAAGACAATTTGAAGCAGTGAAACTTCCATCCTGATTAAGCCTTGGCTTGGGGTGTATTGAGGGGTGTCAATGCTCGCCCCTCGGTGAGATAAGCAATGAGGTTATCGGCCGCCAATTGCGCCATGGCCAAACGAGTTTGAACCGTAGAGCTGGCAATGTGGGGCGTAAGGACCACATTGGGAACTTTCAAAAGCTCAGGATTCAAGGCCGGCTCACCTTCAAAAACATCCAAGCCAGCTGCCGCTATTTGCCCAGCAGCCAGCGCTTTGGCCAAAGCCGCATCGTCGACAATGCCGCCACGCGCTATGTTGACCAAGGTGGCCGTAGGCTTCATCAAACCTATTTCTTTGGCGCCAATGGTGTGATGCGACTCTGCACTGTAGGGCACCACCAGCACCACGTGATCGGCTGTTTTCAACAAGGTTTCTTTAGAGACGTATTGCGCCTTGCACTCGGCTTCTAGTTGTGCAGAGAGTTGTGAGCGATTGTGATAGATCACGCGCATGCCAAAGCCCAAAGCACCACGCCGCGCAATGCCCTGGCCAATGCGTCCCATGCCAATGATGCCCAAAGTGCTGCCGTGAACTTCGGCGCCTGCAAACATGTCATAGCTCCACTTGGTCCATTTGCCTGCGCGCAAATAGTGTTCGCTTTCGGTCACGCGGCGTGCAGTTGCCATGAGCAACGCAAAGCCAAAATCTGCCGTGGTTTCAGTCAAGACGTCTGGGGTGTTGCTGGCCAGAACGCCAGCTGCTGTCATGGCCGGCACGTCGAAATTGTTGAAGCCGACAGCCATGTTGGCCACAATTTTCAATTGTGGGTTGGCTTGCAGTAATGTGGCGTCAATTCGCTCACTCCCCGTGGTCAGAGCACCCGCTTTGCCTTGAAGACGTCGGGTCAATTCGGCAGGGCTTAAAACCTCATCGGCCTGGTTGCTTTCAACTTCAAAGTGTTGCGACAAATGTGCCAAGGTTTCGGGAAAGATGGCGCGGGCAACCAAAATTGCAGGTTTTTTCATGGACGGAACCAAATAAAAGTCATGATGACGAACAAGGGAATGAGCACGCACAGCGACCACACCATGTAACCAAAGAAGCTGGGCATTTTGATGCCACGGTCTTCCGCGATGGCTTTGACCATGAGGTTGGGCGCATTGCCAATGTAACTGTTGGCACCCATGAACACGGCACCTGCAGAAATAGCGGCCAAAGTGCTGGCCAAGGTGGTCATCAGTACTTGGGCATCGCCACCGGCTGTATTGAAAAACACCAAGTAGGTTGGCGCATTGTCT
>JBEDKQ010000141.1:0-5044 GCA_041172085.1 Pseudomonadota bacterium
CAAAGCGGCTGTTTGTGCGGCAGACAAACCAGCCAGTTGGGTGTTGGTTAGGCTGGTTTGGGTGCCAGCAGCCATTGCAGCCAAGTCTGCTGTTTCCATGCCAGACAATTGAGATGCAAAGAGTGCACCAGCTTGACTGACAGACAATTGTGCGGCTTGTGCTGTTGTCAGCGCGGCAAGCTGTGTGTTTGACAAAGACCGAATAACTGCGGTGCTGAGTTTTGCAAAATCTTCCGCTTCCAGTGCTGCAATTTTTGCAGCGGTCAATGTTGAGACTTGTGCTGCAGTCAGGGCGCCCGCTTGAGTCGTGGTGAGGTTCACCAGTTGTGCTGTGGTCAGGCCACTGAAGTTGGAACCACTGATGGCGGCAATGTCAGCCGTTTGCAGTTTGCTAAATTCAGTCAACGAATTGAGCTTGACTGCGCTCATGCTGGATACTTGTCCAGTGGTCAGGGCGATCACCTGATCGCCTGTTAAGGCGGCCAAGGTTGCAGTACTGGCCGAGTTAAGGACTGTCGGAGAAATGACGGCAATGTCTGCTGTTTCTAGGGTTTGAATTTGTGAACTGGTCAATGCGTCAAGTTGCACTGCTGTCAGTTTTGAAGCCTGAGACGTGGTCAACCCGCTAATTTCACCAGACGTCAGCGCCCTCATGTCTGCGGTTGAGAGCAGGGCTATGTTGGTGGTTGTATTGATGGTCATTTCATTTTCCTAGCGGTTATAGGCGCGCTTACATGCAAGAAGCGCGCCCGTCGTCAATTCTGACAGTCCTACGAGTGTTATATCGACAGCAGATCTGAATACTTGAGGCTTTTTAAAAAGTGATTTCACAAAGCCAAAAAGCCCGGGCAAGCCCGGGCTGTAATTTGTAGCTAAAAAGTACTTACTTCTACAAATTGTCATTGAAGTTCATGGTGTTACTTCAGCAAGGCCAACACCGATTGGGGTGATTGGTTAGCTTGTGCCAACATCGCTGTAGCGGCTTGTTGAATGATCTGAGTACGGGCCAACTCTGTAGAAGCTTGGGCGTAATCTGTGTCTTCAATGCGGCTGCGTGAGGCTGCGGTGTTCATGGAAATATTGGCCATGTTGTCAGCTGCATAGGTAAGCTGGTTGATGGCTGAGCCAATCTTTGACCGCGCTGTGTTGGCAGCAGTAAGTGCTAAGTCGACTTTGCCAATTGCAGCGGTGGCGTCTGAGGCAGTACTGATTTTGACGGCAGCACCAGCAATATCAGAGTAGATGGCGCCAGATGAAGAAGCTGGTGCGCCGGCAGTTGTGGCGTTTGGAACCGTCACCGAAATAATGGTTGCACTGCTACCCACTTGGAAGTCGTATTGACCAGTGCCTACGGCACGAACTTGACCTGCCAAACCGCCTGTACCGTCAAGCAACTTGCGATCGTTCCAGGAGGTGTTGGAGCCGATTCGGTCAATTTCAGTCTTCAAGGCTTGAAACTCGTTGTCCAGGAAGCCTTTTTGAGTTTCTGTGACTGTGTCTGAAGATGCTTGCACTGCCAGTTCACGCATGCGCTGAAGCATGTTGGACTGCTCAATCATGGCGCCATCGGCTGTTTGCAACAACGAAATACCGTCGTTGGCATTGCGAATGGCTTGGTTCAAGCCGCGAATTTGTGATGTCATCACCTGGGCAATAGACAGACCCGCTGCGTCGTCTTTGGCGCCGTTGATGCGCTTGCCTGTGGACAATTGCTCCATGGCGCTAGACAAGTTGCGAGCGTTCACGTTGACTGCAGTTTGGGCAATCAGGGAGTTAACGTTGGTATTGATAACTGACATTTGGTTTCTCCTTTAAAGAAATCTAAGAGGTTGACAAGAATCAACATTGACTTCTTGTTAAAAAATGATTCGGAACTTTTTCGATTTACTTGAGGACTATTTGAAATATTTCTTCAAGCCTGAGAGTTGTGCAGCAAACCTTTTTTGACAACGTCAATGTTCTGCGCAACACGAATGACAACCTCGTTAGGGATCTGTCTTACCACTTCACCTGTGACCGTATTTTTAACGGTAACCACAGGTACATCGATGTGATCGTTCAGGCTAAAGCCCAAACCATTTTTGTGAGAGGCCACTTGCTCATTGAGCATGGCAACTGCTTCTTTCAGATTTTGTCTGTTCTCAGCCTCGTTAAAGTTAAGTTGCGGTCTTTTGGGAATCGCAATTTCTGGCTTTTGAGGAATGGAGACATCTGGTTTCTTGGTCACAGATGGTGTCTGTACAGTTGCTGATTGAGCTGTAGGCGCAGGAGCTGGTGTGCGACTGATTGCCGCACCTGCGCCACCGGCAGAGATACTTGAAAATTCGGAAGCCATGTTCGTCCGTCCTTTATAAAAAAGCATGATTGACATGCAGAGACCCAATTACTCTGTTGCGAATTGCAACAAGAGACGTTTCGTGGATTGGGAATCGGCAGGTGTTTTCAAAACTTAAGGACTTTTTGGCAAAGTTTGAAAAATAGCCACAAACTACAGGGTTAACCCTTTGTGTAGGACGCCATCATGCCTTCGAAGGTGCTAGACAAACTGGTTCGAAGGCTCTTACTTTGACCCACGATGCTTTCCATGGCACCAAATTGCTGGTTGTAGCGCTCTAGCAGTTGGGTCATGCGGGTTTCGAGTTTGGCCAGCTCGTCTTTGTATTCTGCAATTCTTTTTGTTAGGTTGGTGCTTTGTTGAGAAACAGTGCCTGTGCTGCTCAACATGGATGAAATGCCTTTGAATGCGGCCCCAACAGCACCTGAAGGCGCACTGCTGTATGCGCTCAAATTTTCTGAGTTGCCCGTCAGCATGGTGACCGCCTCGTCAAACCGCGAGCTTAAAACAGAATCTAACTTGACATTGTCCAAGGTCATGGTGCCATCTTTGTCAAGAGAGAGGCCAATGTCGCGTAAGCTGCTCAGTTGATTGGACACAGAGCCCGTAGATGGAAAAATGAGCTCACGCAATTGCGTGCGCAGCGTGTTGACCACCGAGTTGCCGGCCAATGCCCCCCCATAAGTCTCCACCGATGACTTGGCATCAGACACTGTGTTGAGCATGGTGTTGGCATCGTTGTATGCTTTGACCAGAGCCGCTACTTTGGTTTTCACAGAAGATGTGTCGCGAATTAAATCGACTGACGCATCGCCTGTTGTGGTGGCGTACAAGTCTAAAGTAACGCCTGGAATAAGGTCTGTGAGCTGATTGGAGCTGGGTGTCAAGCTCATGCCATCGACGGTGACCATGCCGTTGGCCGCGTTTTGAAGCGTGGTGTCAAACAAGATACTGGTTTCGGCACTCAACGTAGTGGCTGGCGCAACAGCTTCTGCCGAAAGTACAAAATCATTCAAAGCCCCTGTTTGTCCAGTGACCATGATTTTGTAGGGGGCGCCAGCTTCGCCGGTGTTAACCAGTTGGGCCTTAACGCCTAAGTTGGCTTCATTGATGGCCGCTACGATGCCACTGGGTGTGTCTTTGCCAGTAGCCACCGAAATGGACTGATTGGCCCCACCATGAATTGACAGGTTGAGGTTAAACGCTTCTCCATTGTTGAGCGTGGTGGTGGTGGTCGCAAAGCCTGCTGTGAGTTTTCTTTCAGCCTTGGCCAAACTTTGAACGTTGACTGAGTGGCTGCCTGCACTGGCTGTTGCGCTGGCCGTAACCGTAAACGCTGCAGATTGGCTATTGCGAGGGGTAATGGACGAAAAGTCACTTTGGTCTTTGATGTCCATTAAAGACGTCTTCAAACCTTCAAGAACAAACTTGATGGCCGAGTAGCCAGAAATACCTGCTTCAGATTTGGATATCTTTTTGTCAATGATGTCTTTTCTAGGGGCGCGTTCGGCATCCACCAAGCTGTTGGCCAATGCTTTAACGTCCATGCCAGAGCCAGCGCCAAGGGCGCTAATGGCATTGGATGTGGCCGAAGTGGTGGTGCTCATGAACGGTGCTCACTACAGAAAATTAAAGAATCAAAATGACGCAACATGTTAAAAGACCTGATTTATTTCAAATAATTGAACAAAGTCAATTGCGCCATCTTGCTGAAGCTGCTTTGTGCAGCTTCTAAGCTCAACATTTGTTGGTTCATTTTGGTAATAGCTGCTGCGTAGTCCAGATCTTCAACAGTCGACAAATTGACTTTCAAGTTCAAAATGGTGTCTTCCACAACGCTGGTCTGTTGCTCCACCACGTTCATGTCGGTACCAATGTCGGCATGTGCCAATGTCAAACCATTGAGCAAGCTGGTCATTTCCACCACACCGCGCTGCATTGCAACGTCGTTGGAGTTGTTGATGCCGGCAACCAAGTCGTCCATCACTTTGAAAAAACTCACCCCCTCAGGCTTGCCTGTTTCTTCATTGATGCGAGACAAAGACACAAAGGCATCGGTTCCTGTTCGGTTGATGGGAATGGTGCGTTGCTCGCCCACCATCACGGTCATCCGGGTTTGGTCGCCTTGGTATACAGGCGTTTGACCGGGGCCTGGCGATGCAAATGCGGGCTTGTCCGAGCGCGTGCCTGAAAACAAAAAGTGGCCGTTGTCATCCTTGGCATTGGCCAAGCTTAACAACTGATCGCGAACGCCTTGCATTTCGGCTGCCAGCGCCTTGCGGTTAACCGGTGCCAAGGTGTCGTTGGCGGCCTGCACGGCAAGCTCTTTGGCACGAATCAGCAGACTGGTGGCGCTTTTAAGCGTGGTGTCTTCATTTTGAAGACGAGAGTTGAGCGTAGACAATGAGGTCTTGAAACTCTCTTGTCGACTCATGACCGATTTCATGCGTTGAATGACCGCGGCTTGGTCGGGTGAATCGCTGGGCTTTAACAACTGTTTGCCTTGCGCCAATTGCGCTTGACTTGCTGCTAACTTATTTTGAACAAGGCTCATTTGATCGGAGGCGCGATCAAAGAGAAGCTGGGTTGAAATTTTCATATGGCGATCCTGTTCTGAAACAATCAACGAACTTGCAGAACGCTGTCAAAGAGTTGGCTGGAAATTTGCAAAATTTTTGCGGCAGCTTGGTAAGCTTGCTGATATCGAAT
>JBEDKQ010000142.1:0-5039 GCA_041172085.1 Pseudomonadota bacterium
AACGATTCAGCGCCGATGATAGTGCGGGTTCCCGTGTGAAAGTAGGACATCGTCAGGCTCTTATAGCGAGAAACGCCCCATAGTAATATGGGGCGTTTTTTTTTGGGTTTGTTTTTTGTGCTTAGATAAGCGCTTTAGTAATCAGCACCTTTAGACGTTCAAGACCCATTCGCCTTGTAATTCAAGTGCGCTGCTTCTTTCTAGGTCTTTCAACATGTCTAACACCCAGTCTTGAATGCTAATTTCTGGCTTGTATGTTTGGTGAAGTACTTTGAAATATCGAACTTGTGTAGCCCAGGCCACAAACTGACTCAACTGCGTTTTGTGAAGTTCTAACAGTTTGTACTTCAACAACACCTTGGCGCCATACTTTGCATGTTTTGCTGGGTTTTGCACAAACCCATTCAACTTGTGTCTCGCATTGACAAGCGCTGCTTCAACACCCGAAAACACAGACCCGTGTCCAGGAATAACCCACTGCGCACCGAGTGATTCAATCAAATCGAGTGTTTGAGACACTTCGTCAAATGCTGCAATGCCTTCCAATTCAGGAAAAACCACACCAAAACCATTGGCCCATAAAGCATCTGCTGAAATCAAAATTCGATGCGTCGGTTCAAACAAAATGACCGAGTGAGGATCGTGCCCTGGCGCTGACAAAACTTGCCATTCGAGATTGGCCATGGTTAAGGTTTGGCCCGTTCGCAAAACATTTGAAAATGTGAAACGTGGACATTGTTGTCCCGTTGCTTCGTAACTTAAGTCTTCAACATTCCAAGACGCAACTGCTTCAGAATCTCCAGCAGGGATCAAGGTGGCTAAATTGGGATAAACACTTTGAAGAAGGGCATTGCCACCGCAATGGTCGCTGTGCAAGTGTGTGTTTACCAACCTGTCTAATGGCTGCTCACCTAGTGCATTTTGAAGCAACATCAGAGTTTGATCTTGGTGCGTGACGTAGCCACTGTCTACCAGTGTGCACGATTGGGCATCCCTCAACAAGATGTTGTTAGCAGACAACCAGCCGCGCTCAAAAACTTGCAGGCCAGGAATATTGAGCGCGTCTTGCATCAAGGTCGAAAGGACAACAGCAAAATCTGTAATCAGTGCGTGTTGGTCCGCAATTCACGGCGCAAAATTTTGCCCACGTTGGACTTTGGCAATTCATCACGGAACTCGATGTACTTGGGCCGCTTGTAACCCGTCAAGTTATCGTGGCAGTAGCGGGCCACAGCATCTTCTGTCAGCATGCTGTCGCTTCTAACCACAAAAACCTTGATGGCTTCACCTTGCATGGCGTCTGGAATGCCGATGGCGGCGCACTCGACCACACCTGGGCAGAGTGAAATGACATTTTCCAATTCGGAGGGGAACACATTAAAGCCGCTGACAATGATCATGTCTTTTTTGCGGTCGACAATTCTGAAATAACCCTCTTCATCCATGATGCCCACATCGCCTGTGCGCATGAAACCGTCAGGGGTAAAAGCTTTGCGTGTTTCCTCTTCTTGCTTGTAATAGCCCACCATCACATTGGGGCCGCGAATGCAAATTTCACCCGATTCCCCTTGCGCCAAGCTATTGCCCTCATCGTCTTTGATGGCCAACTCGATGCTGGGCAATGGCAAACCAATGGTGCCGCTGAAAGATGTGCGTGTGACGGGGTTGTTGGTTCCAATGGCACAGGTTTCACTCATGCCCCAACCTTCAATCATGGCGCTGCCTGTGGCCGCTTGCCAAGCACGTGCCGTTCCTTCTGAAGCGGCCATGCCACCCGCTTGCGTCAAACACAAGTTGGAGAAGTCAATGGTTTTGAACATGGGATGTTGGAGCAAGGCATTGAACAACGTGTTCACGCCCGGCAGCATGTGGAATGGGCGTGTTTTGAGAGTTTCAATGAACTTGGCAAAATCGCGCGGATTGGGAACCAAGGTAAGGTGTGAGCCTTGGCGCATGGCCAAGAAACACAGGGTCAAGGCAAAGATGTGATACAGCGGCAAGGCCGCAATGCTGTTAACTTTGCGCAAATCAGGTAAGCGAGACAGCGCAGGTGCAAACCAAGTTTCGGCTTGCAGAATAGCGGCCACAATGTTGCGATGCGTCAGTACAGCACCCTTAGACAAGCCAGTGGTACCGCCGGTGTATTGCAAGAAGGCAATGTCGTCCAAGCTTTGCGTCACAGGTTTGAACGTTAAATGACGACCCGACGCAATGGCATCTTTAAAAGAAATTACCTTGTGGTGCTCGCCCAGAGGCAATTCAAACTCGGGCACCATCTTTGCCAAGTGCCGCACAGCAAAGGTAATCCAACGGCCATAAAACGGGCCCAGTAAATCACCCATTGAGGCCAGCACGGTGTGCTTAATTTGCGTGTGCTCAATCACTTCGGCCAAGGTGTGGGCAAAGTTTTCTAGAATCACAATGGCACTTGCGCCTGAGTCTTTCAACTGATGTTCGAGTTCGCGCGCTGTGTAGAGAGGGTTGACGTTGACGCACGTATAACCTGCGCGCAAGATGGCGGCCATGGTGACAGCAAATTGTGGAATGTTGGGCAACATCAAGGCAATGCGGTCGCCCGGTTTTAAGCCTTGCGACTGAAACCAAGCGCCCAGTGCTTGCGACAACTGGTCAAGCTCGCGGTAGGTCATCCACCGCTCCATGCACACAGAGAAGGGGTTGTCACCGTGTTGCTGAAAGGCGCGCGTTAACAAATCGGTCAACGAAGCATATTCGTTGGGATCGATCTCGTGTTTCACGTTGGCGGGGTAATTCTTCAGCCAAATTTTGTCCATGTACTGCTCCTAGGAATCTTCGCATTGTCGCCATTCTGAGCGGTACCTGCCATGAGGCATTACCCCTGATGGGGATATGAAATCTGCATTTCGTCCCCAAAGCGACAAAGGCCCCAAAGTTCGCAAAGCAAGCCAACGCGACAGAAGACCTAAGATGTGCAAGAATGCGGGTAAACCCTATAAAGTCTATGCAACTTGCTCAAATTACCAAGGCCTTGTGGCGTCGCTGGATGCGCTGGATTCCCATCCGCATTCTGAGCCCCAAGCATCGGCCGAAAATTGCAGCGCATTTGAAAAGCTTGGGACCACAAGACCGCTACTTGAGATTTGGTTACCCCGCCACAGACGAGCACATTGAAGGCTATGTAGCGCACTTAGATTTTGAGCGTGACGATATTTATGGGGTCTTCAACCGCAAACTTGAAATTCTGTCCATGGCGCACTTGGCGTTTTCTGTCGATCCACAATGGGTGACTTGCGCTGAATTTGGCGTGTCAGTGGATTTGAAAATGCGCGGACGTGGCTTGGGTGGTCGCATGTTTGAGCGTGCCGTCATGCATGCGCGTAACCAAGGCGTGGCATTGCTCTTCATTCATGCCTTGAGCGAAAACACACCCATGTTGAAAATAGCCCGAAAGGCAGGGGCGCGCGTTGAGCGCGATGGCAGTGAAAGTGACGCCTACCTCAGTTTGCCGCCGGCCAATTTTGACAGCCAGGTGAATGAACTATGGGAGGAGGGCATGGCCGATTTAGACTTTCAGATCAAGTCACGTGCCAAACAGTTCATGCATTTTCTCAAGACCTTGCAAGAAGTTCGCAAGGGTGTGCGCGAGTCTCGTCACCCATCGCGCCCTTAATCCGCTATCCTAGAGGCTCTGCAACAACGGCCTAATGCCATATCCACTGTGTCCGACCCTCACCCCGCGCGTTTGAACGAACGTGACGAAAAACGAGATTCAAAGCGCGAAGACAAGCGCTCTTTTTTGCAAAAACTGGCGGAGTTCATTCATCCCGGCCCCGACTCCAAAGACGAGTTGATCGAAACACTCGCAGAGGCCGAGGACAACCGCATCATCAATTCACAAAGTCGCTTCATGCTGGAAGGCGTGATTCGCATGGCCGACATGACCGCCGGCGATGCCATGGTGGCAGCCCCTCGCATGGAACTGTTGTCCATTGACGCCCCCATCGATGAGTTACTCAATCAAGTGATTGAAACTGCGCACTCGCGTTTTCCAGTTTATGAAGATGACAAAGAAAACATCATTGGCATTTTGATGGCCAAAGATTTGCTCAAGCTGCAACGTGCACCCGAGCTCAACATTCGCGCGCTGTTGCGACCCGCCGTGTTTGTGCCAGAGAGCAAGGGACTGAACGAATTATTGCGTCAATTCAGGGGCAACCGTCAACATTTGGCCATCGTCATCGATGAGTTTGGACGCACTGCGGGCCTCATCACCATTGAAGATGTGCTCGAAGAAATTGTGGGCGAAATTGAAGATGAATTCGACATCGACGAAGAAGCCGGCGACATCTTTGGCCTGGCCGATCAAACCTACCGCGTCAGCGGAGACACTTCACTAGAGCGAGTGTCAGAAGCCTTTGGCGTCAAGCTCAACCCCGATGTGGTTGACGAAGAAACGCACGACTTCGACACCATCGGCGGCCTCATTGCCCACGAGATGGGGCATGTGCCGCAGCGCGGCGAAAAGTTCAGCCTCTCGGGACTCGACTTCGTGGTCTTGCACACACGTGGTGGTGCAGTGCGATGGTTCAAAGTCTCACCGACCCACAAACATAAATAAACATGTGGGCCTACGGCGCATCAGTGTTGGCCGGTGTGTTGCAAGGGTTTTCAATGGCTTGGCCCAGCTTTGCGTTTGGCGAGGCCTTGGGCATTGCGGGGCAATCATTTGGGCTCTTGCAAGTCGTCAGCTTGGCGGGTCTTGGGGCCTTGTTGTTGCATGTCGCGTCTCACGAAGTTGAGTCATCGCTTTCAATGCGCCAAGCACCAAAACGCGCATGGCTCAAGGGCGCAAAAATTTCGGGTTTATTTGCCACAGCCGCCATGTCTTCTACATGGGGCTGGTTGTATGTGTCGATGCATCAATACGGCGGCTTGCCATCTTGGTTGGCCGCCTCGGCTGTGGTGCTCTTGGCCATGGCCTTGTCTGTTTACTTTGCAATAGCGGGCGGCGCGTGGGTGGCGCTTTACCGCAAGTGGTTCTTGCATGCACGGCAACACGA
>JBEDKQ010000143.1:0-5331 GCA_041172085.1 Pseudomonadota bacterium
CGCAGCGCTAACGGAATTTGATCTGTCTTGCTTTTTGGTGGGGATGACCACATTGGGTTTGGTTTGTAACAACCAAGTTTGCATTTCCTGCGTTTTGGGTAGCACATGGGGCACTTGCCATTCGCAAACATTTTGCAGCGCTTGCGCAGCAACTTGCGCTTGAGCCTCGCGTTTTGCGATGACGCCTAAGAAACTGCCGTTGCGAACGACTTTGACCACACCCGGCATTTTTTCGACCAGATTGAAATTGACCGACTGAAGTCTGGCGCCATGGTTGGGTGGCCGCACAATTTGACCAAACAGCATGCCCTTGGGCCTTTGTTCTTGAACAAAAATAGCCTGCCCCATCACTTTGGCCTGAATGTCAGGACGAGGGACTGAACGTCCGATGTACCGATACGCTGTGAATGGTTTGGGTTTGACCAAGCCCGTCGCCTCGCGATTGAGGGATTCACCGACAACCAAATCCCAATAACTGATTTGCGCACCGTTGATTGCGCGAATGACGCCCTTCTCGACGGTCATTTGTTGCGCAGATTGATTCAACTTGGTTTCAGCTAAGTTCAACAAGATGGCTCTGACTTCTGCGGAAGCCGCTTGAACAGCAGTAGCGCAATAGGGCATTGAAAAAGAACCTGCTGTGACGCCTTCGTCAGGCACCAATGCTGTATCGCCAGAGATAAGATTGATTTGGGCGAAATCAACGTCTAGCTCTTCGGCGCACACTTGCGCAACTGCTGTCAAGATCCCTTGACCCAGTTCGACTTTGCCAATGCGCAACTCGACCATTTTGTTGGCACTGTCAATGCGAATCCAGGCATTGAGTTTTCGGTGGATTTGCAAATCGCCTGCCAGTCTGGGCTTGTCTTGGCCAACAGGTGACTGTGAATGCACATCCATCAAAGGGATGCCAAAACTCAGTGTAATGGCCCCAGTAGACTTGAGAAATTGGCGACGTGAAGTGACTTGGCTGCTCATCTCAAACTCCTTGCGCAGCGCGCATGACGGCACGTACGATTCTGTTGTGTGCGCCACAGCGGCAAAGATTGCCATCTAGCGCGGCCCTGACCTCAGACTCTGTGGGTTTGGGGTTGCGGTCTAACAAGGACTGCGCCTGCATGATCACACCCGATGTGCAATAACCACATTGGGCGGCTTGCTCATGGATAAAAGCTTGTTGCAGTTTGCTTGGCTGGCCATTGACTGACAAGCCTGTGAGGGTTGAGACAGAACGTCCTTCAATGGTCGACAAAGGTGCCACGCAACTGCGCAGAGGGTTGCCATTGACCAAAACGGTGCAAGCCCCACATTGCGCCAGACCACAGCCAAACTTTGGACCATTGACACCCAAGTCATTGGCCAAGATGTGAAGCAAGGGTTCTGACTGATCAGCGTTGGACTGAGTCGGTTTACCATTGAGTTTGAAACTGATCACCATGTCTCCTCGATTTGATTTCAATCGAGCTTAAACAATAACAATTTTTGGTTCAATAGAGTAAATCTCATGCAGCAAGCCTTGCCCACGTTCGACGATGTATTGGCGGCAGCCAAAAGATTGCAAGGTGTTGCCCACAAGACACCTGTTCTGCAGTCAAGCAGTTTGAACCATCAACTGCAAGCACAGGTTTTCATCAAGTGTGAAAACTTTCAGCGCATGGGTGCATTCAAGTTTCGAGGGGGGTTCAATGCCCTGGCCAAATTGGACGAAGCGCAGCGTCAATCAGGCGTGGTGGCTTATTCATCTGGCAACCATGCGCAAGCTGTGGCTTTGTCTTCACGCATTCTGAATATTCCTGCCACCATTTTCATGCCGCATGATGCCTCGCCAGCCAAGTTGGCCGCAACCAAAGGCTATGGAGCGACGGTGATTGGCTACGACCGATATTCTGAAGACGCCAGTGCCAAAGCCATGCAATTGGCGCAAGACAAAGGTCTGACATTCATTCCGCCCTTCGACCATGCAGATGTGCTGGCAGGGCAGGGTACCGCTGCATTGGAATTGTTTGACGAAGTTGGCCATCTTGATGCCTTGTTTGTGTGTTTGGGCGGGGGTGGTTTGCTCAGTGGCAGTGCGCTGGCTGCCAAGGCGCGCTCACCGAAATGCAAAATTTACGGTGTCGAACCTGAGGCTGGCAATGACACTCAGCAATCATTTCGCAAGGGCGAACGGGTCAGAATTCCAACGCCTATCACCATCGCTGACGGCGCACAAACACCCATGGTGGGGGCCATCACCTTTGAAATCATCAAAGCTTTGGTCAATGACATTCACACGGTCACCGATGCACAACTGATTGATGCCATGCGCTTTTATGCAGAGCGTATGAAGATGGTGGTAGAACCAACGGGTTGCTTGTCTTTGGCGGCAGCCATACAAGCAGCGCCGCAGTTAAAAGGTCAGCGCGTGGGTGTCATCATCAGTGGCGGCAATGTTGATTTGACCCGATTTGCGCAGTTGTTAACATCCTCCACATGAACTTCAAACACGTTTTGTCAACAGGCCGGTGTGCATGGCTCTTGGTCATGAGTTTGGGCGTCAGTGCAACTGGCACTGCTTTCGCGCAAGCTGCTTCAAGTCGGTTGCCTGCCGTCAGTGTCAATTCCTTGGGCATGAAGTTCGTTCGCATTCCAGCCGGCGAATTCATGATGGGCAGCGATGAAACAATTGCGGCATTGCAAAAAGATTTTCCTCAACTGGAATTGAAAAGATTGGATGAGTTGTCCGACGAGATGCCTTTGCATCGCGTCAAAATTTCTCGTGCGTTTGATTTAGGGCAAACAGAAGTTACGCGTGCACAGTTTGAAAATTTTTTGCAACGCTCTGGCTACGTTCCAGAATCCATTCGTGACAAAACGGGCGCTTATGGCTACAGCATCAGCCATGACAGAAATCGACCTGAAAAAGCCGATGCATTTGCAGGCAGAGACCCTCTCTACAGTTGGAAAACGCCAGGCTTTCCCCAAGCCGATGATCATCCGGTGGTCAACGTCACTTGGCATGATGCCATGGCCATGGCCAAATGGCTTTCACAAAAAGAAGGTGTGACCTATCGATTGCCGACTGAAGCGGAATGGGAGTACGCGTGCAAAGCCGGCACACAAACACGTTACCCGCACGGCAATGACCCCCAAACTTTGACGCAGTGGGCCAATCTGTTTGATGCATCAGCCACGCCGCATTGGCAGCGTTGGCAAGACAAAGCTTTGCCTGGCAACGACGGCCATGCCTTTACGGCACCGGTGGCCAGTTATGCGCCCAATGCCTTTGGCTTGTACGACATGGTGGGCAATGCTTGGGAATGGGTCAGTGATCATTACGCAGACGATTACTACAAAACTTCACCCGCCATCGATCCGCAAGGCCCCAATGCAGGACATCTGAAAGTGAGACGAGGTGGGTCTTGGCACACTTGGCCAATTTACGCGCGCTGCAGTTATCGCAACATCAACGCGCCGGACAGTCGCTATACCTTATTGGGGATGCGCCTCTTGCGTGAAGTGGCGCCCTGATGGCATCAGCCTGTTGACAATCAGGTTCTGCGAACCAGCAATTGAGACGCCAATGCAATCAGCGCATCCTTGTAAGGGCCCGTGGGTAAAAGCTGCACAGCGTTGATGGCGCGTTGCGCCTCTGCCATGGCCGCTTGGCGACTGCCATCCAAGGCACCTGTTTCACGAACAATCTCAATCACTTGGTTAAGTTGGTCCACTGAACCCGTTTCAATGGCTTTTTGAACCAGTTCTCTTTGAGCCGATGTGCCCCGTTGCATGGCCAGAATAAGGGGAAGCGTGGCTTTGCCTTCGCGCAAGTCATCGCCTAGGTTCTTGCCCATTTCTGCCGCATTGCCTTCGTAATCCAAAACATCATCAATAACCTGAAAGGCAGTGCCAAGGGCTTGGCCGTATTCGGCGCACGCTTCTTCTAGCTCTGGGGAAGTTTGGGCCAATAGGGCTGCCAAACGTGCGCTGGCTTCAAACAACTTGGCGGTTTTGGAACGAATCACGCGCAAATAGGCTTCTTCGTCCAAGGATGCGTCATGCATGTTCATCAGCTGCAGCACTTCACCTTCTGCAATCACGTTGGTGGCATCGGCCAGAACTTGCATGATGCGCATACTGCCCACATCCACCATCATTTGAAAGGCGCGTGAATACAAAAAGTCACCCACCAAGACGCTGGCGGGGTTGCCAAAGCTCTCGTTGGCGGTGGGCCTGCCGCGGCGAAGCGTGGATTCGTCCACCACATCGTCATGCAGAAGGGTGGCGGTATGAATAAACTCCACCACCGCTGCCAAGCTGAATTTGTGAGCTTCTTGGTAATTCAAAGCGCCACAAGTGAGCAGCAAAATGACGGGGCGTAAGCGCTTGCCACCTGCCGAAATGATGTACTGGGCCACTTGCCCCACCAAAGGCACGCCAGAGCTTAGACGTTCTGCGATGACCTCGTCGACCTTGGCCATGTCTTGCGCGACCAAGGCCAAAGCCAAGGCTGGTGAGGCTGCTGCAGGAGACGCGGAGGTAGACAAAATGGCTTAATTCAACGGGGTGACAGGGACCCAGAACCACCCAACGCCCAAATTTTGGGTAATTTGGCTCAGAATTCTGGAATTCGCCTGATTATAGAGAGCGAAAAAGCCTGCTTTTCCCCGTTGGCGGCGCATCTTGTCATGGGGGCTTGGCAAGTCCCAAAAGACCGTGCTAAAATCCGCGGTTCCTTAGGGTTCCTCCTATGGAACTTCCATTGAAGATTTCGGAAATTTCGAAAAGGTCATTATGTACGCGGTCATAAAAACCGGCGGCAAACAGTATCGTGTTGCTGCTGGCGAAAAAATTAAAGTAGAACAGATTGCTGCGGACGTGGNNNNGATCGACCAGGTTCTGGCAGTCGGCAACGGCGCAGATCTTAAGGTTGGCACGCCCCTGGTGTCCGGCGCCACTGTTAAAGCCACTGTGTTGGCACACGGTAAGCACGACAAAGTGCACATCTTCAAGATGCGCCGTCGCAAGCACTATCAAAAACGTCAAGGTCACCGTCAGCAGTACACAGAACTGCAAATCGGTGCGATTGCAGGCTAAGGAGCTTAGGTCATGGCACAGAAAAAAGGCGGCGGCTCTACGCGAAACGGGCGCGATTCCAAGCCCAAAATGCTCGGTGTGAAAGCTTTCGGTGGTGAACTCATCAGCGCTGGCTCCATCATTGTTCGTCAACGTGGCACCAAGTTCCACGCTGGTACCAATGTCGGCATCGGCAAAGACCACACATTGTTCGCTTTGGTTGACGGCCACGTGTCGTTCGGCACAAAGGGTGCTCTGAACAAGCAAATGGTGAAC
>JBEDKQ010000144.1:0-4824 GCA_041172085.1 Pseudomonadota bacterium
GGCTTCCTCATACTGGAGTACCAGAAATCGTTCAGCCCCCCTTAGCCTCTGCCCTCACTGATTGACAAAATTAATGTTCATCTGACCCCAATTATTTTTGTTCTCAATTATTTTTTCGCGAGGTTAAATTCGCGCCACAAGAGGTACAGGCCGCTCAGCACCACAATGCCTGCGCCAAGTACAACGGGGGCGTCGGGAATTTGGCCAAAGATGAGCCAGCCGCCCAAGCTCATGTAAATGATTTGCTGGTACAGAAAAGGGCCGAGCACAGCGGCCGTTGCATAGCGATGGGCCAGCGCAGAAGCCGTGTGGCCCAAGCCGCCCGTTAAGCCGGCCAATACCAAGACGCACCACACTTGCCATGAGTCTGGTGCTTGCCAAGTCCAAATTGCAAAGGGTGCCAACACAACAGATGGCACGATGGCGGATGCCAGTTGGGTAGATATGGGATTGTCACTGCCTGCCAATCGACGTGTCATGATGTTGAAGGCGGCGTAAATTAATGCGTTCATGATGCTTAGCAAAATGGCCGGATGAAAGGCGTGGCTGCCAGGCCGAATAATGACCAGCACACCCACAAAACCAAGGCAAATGGCCAGCCACTTCTTTGCATCTAATTTCTCGTGAAGCCACAGGGCTGAAATAAGTGCAATGAGAATGGGCACGGAAAACTGCATGGCACCCGTTTCTGCAAGCTGCAAATATTGCAGAGCGAAGAAGTTCAGCCCCGTCATGAGGGCCAGCATCAAACCGCGAAGCAACTGCAAGCGCGGGTTGTTGATCTTGAACAATTCTGACCCCATAGAGGGCAAGAAAATGGCCGTGGTCAAAAAGGTGTGAAACACAAACCGCAGCCACACAACTTGCAACACCGGCAAGCTTTGCACCAACCACTTGGCACTAGTGTCTAGCACCGCAAACATCAAAGTGGTGATGGTGACAAGGGCTATTCCAATTTGTCGATTGCGCGACGTGTCGTTCAGAAGTTGAGACATGGCGTTGGGTTTATTTCACAACGCGCTGGATGGTGTTTTCAAAATGCGCCTCAACGGCCTTCTTGATTTTCTTCGCATCACGCTGCGCCAATGCTTGCGCTATCAGCTCATGATCGGCCAGAGCGCCTCGCCAATTGTCTGGCGTGCTGTTGCCACTGTAGCGCAAACTGCGCATGCGCTTGCTGAGTGTGTTGTGCACCATGGTGAGCGATTCGTTGTCCGCCATGTCCACCATGGCATCGTGAATTTTTTGATTCAATTCGAAATATTCTGGGCGCTTGCCTTTGGCATACAAGACCTTCATCTTTTCGTGCATGGCCAACACCTGGTCGATGCGCTTTTGATCTGCTTGGCAGGCTTTTTGGGCCGCAAAACTCTCGAGCATGCCCATTACTTCTAGCATGTCAGCGGCATCTTTGGCGCTGAAAGACTTCACAACCGCACCCCTTAAGGGCAGCAACTCCACCAAACCTTCAGAAGCCAAAACCTTCAAGGCTTCTCGGATGGGTGTGCGCGACACACCCAAATTTTTGCTGATCTCCAACTCTGGTACCCGTTCACCTGGCTTGATGTGCGACTCCACAATCAAACTTCGCAGACGAGCCGTGACCTCGGTATGCAAGGAAGTTCTGGCGATGGGGTCCTTGGTTGGCATTGCTTTTAAATTAAGAAGAACTGAGGGTAATAACGGATGTTGTGCATTCTACGAGCTTCACTATACTGGAATCCGTAATTACAGATTACAGATTCACACTTGGACCCCCACATGACCCTACCCACCATTGCCCTTTTCACCGGCGACCCTGCGGGCATCGGCCCCGAGCTGGTTCAAAAGTTGCTGCAAAGCCCTGTCAGTCAACAAGCCGCCAAAGTCATTTTGATTGGCCAACAAGGCAGTATCAAAACCACCCCCCAAGTTCAATGGCATGAATGGACTGGCCACCACGCAGCGCCCTTTCCACAAGCAGTGTCCAACGCTGACAATGGGGCCTACATGGTTCAAGCGCTGGCAGAAGGCGTGTCATTGGTGCGCGATGGCCATGCCGATGCATTTTGCTTTGCCCCTCTCAACAAAAGTGCCTTGCGCATGGGCGGCATGCACCAAGAAGACGAGCTGCGTTGGTTTGCAGAATTCCTCAACTTCAAAGGTGTGTGCGGCGAACTCAACGTCTTGCAAGATCTTTGGACATCGCGCGTGACCTCTCATGTTGCGCTCAAAGAAGTTAGTGGGTTGCTCAGTAGCCAAAAAGTCTTTGAGTCGATACAGATGATTTCAAAAGCACTGACCGCTTCTGGCAAGTCTGCCCCCAGATTGGCTGTGTGCGGCCTCAATCCTCACAACGGTGACAACGGCAACTATGGCGACGAAGAACTTCGCATCATTGCGCCGGGTGTCGAGATGGCACACAAAGCGGGCATACCTGCTGACGGCCCCTTCCCTGCCGACACCGCGTTTGTGCGCGCCATTCGCAAAGAAGGCGGCTACGACGGGGTGATTACCATGTACCACGACCAAGGCCAAATTGCCATGAAGCTCATGGGATTTGAAAAGGGTGTCACGGTCCATGGCGGTTTGCCCATCCCTATTTGCACACCTGCACACGGTACAGCCTACGACATTGCCGGCCAAAACGTGGCCAATCCTCAAGCCATGTGCAACGCCTTTGAATTGGCTTGTCGTATGGGACAACATCATCGTCTGTCGCAAGCATCACTGGCGACCTAAAGCAAAGGACATTGCATGAAAAAAAATCTCTTCATCCTCATTGCAGCAGCCTTCTGTGCTGTCGGTACTTTTGCACAAACTGCATATCCGTCTAAGCCGGTCAAATTGATGGTTGGCGCCGGTGCAGGCGGCGGTACAGACATCATTGCGCGCATGCTGGCCGAGAAAATGACAGAGTCGCTTAAAGGCACCTTCATTGTTGAAAACAAACCCGGTGCTTCCAACACCATTGCAGCCGACCTCACGGCCAAAGCAGCGCCCGATGGCCATACCTTGTTGGTGGCCACCAACACGGGTCAAGCCATTGCACCGCATTTGATCAAACTGGCCTTTGATCCCATCAAAGATTTGACGCCTGTGGGCTTGGTTGTCACCGTTCCCAATGTCTTGGTGGTTGGAAGTTCAGTGCCCGCCAACAACATCAAAGAATTGGTGGCGCTCATGAAGGCCAAACCCGAAGAGTACAAATACGCATCCTCTGGCGTCGGCAGCACGCAGCACATAGCGGGCGAAGGCTTTGACATTGCCGCCGGCGTTAAAAGTGTGCATGTGCCGTACAAAGGCAGCGCGCAAGCCCATCTGGACATCATTGCAGGCAATGTTCAAATCATGTTTGACACCACGTCGTCTGCCATGGGGCAAATTAAAGCTGGCAAGTTCAAGCCACTGGCAGTGACCACCGCTCAGCGCACCAGCGAATTGCCCAACGTACCCACGCTGGCTGAAGCCGGCGTTACAGGCTTCGAAATGAGTACGTGGTACGGCGTGTTTGTGACCGCAGGCACACCACCCGATGTGGTGACCAAACTTCAGACGGAGCTAGCACGCATCATCAAATTGCCCGACGTGCAAGCCAAGCTCAAAGGTTTGGGTGGCGAGCCCGGCAACATCAGTCCAGAAGAGTTCAGCAAACTGAACCGTCAAGAGTTTGAGCGATTTGGCAAGCTGATCAAGCAAGCCAACATCAAGATGTAACAAATGAATCATTAACAAGGGAGAGAGACACATGAAATTTTCTAGCAAACTGGTTCAAGCGCTCATTGCAGCTGCAGCCCTGTCGCACACTTGGGCGTTTTCGCAAACTGTCATTAAATTTGCGCATTACGGCCCCACCTCCGACCCTGTTCATGTTGGGGCGCTCAAGTTCAAAGAGGTTTTAGAAAAAGAAAGCGGTGGCGCTTTCAAGGTCGAGATCTTTCCGCAAGAGCAATTGGGAAAAGGTGCTGACATGATCATTGGCACCCAAGTGGGCAGCATTGATGTCAGCGTCACCGGCAACCCTTTTTATGGCGGTGTCTCACCCGAGCAGGCCGCACTGGACATTCCGTTTCTGTTTAGAACAGTGGACCATGCCTACCGTGTCATTGATGGCCCCTTGGGTCGTGAACTCATGGACAAGTTTGATGCCCGTGGTTTAAAAGGCTTGGCCTATTGGGAAATTGGTTTTAGAAACATCACCAACTCAGTGCGGCCTATTCGAACGCCCGCCGATTTGAAAGGCGTCAAGCTGCGCACCACCCCCAATCCGATGCACATTGAGGCCTTCAAAATTTGGGGTGCCAACCCAACACCCATGGCCATTTCTGAAGTTTATTTGGCACTCAACACCAAAACGGTGGACGGTCAAGAAAACCCAACGGTTCACATTGCCAAGATGAAGTTTCAAGAAGTTCAAAAATACATGAGCGTTACACGTCATGCGTTTACGGCTGCACCCATGGTGATGAATTTGGCCAAGTTCAAAGCCCTCACTCCCCAGCAACAAGCCATGTTCATGAAAGCCGCCAAGGAGGGTGCAATTGCCGAGCGCCAAAACAACGCCAGCCTTGAAACTGAAAGCCTGGCGGCCATTCGCAAAGCGGGTGTTGAAGTCATTGAAAATGTCAACACCGAGCCATTCCGCGCTGCCGCTTACGAACCTGTGCGCAAAATGTATGCAGACAAATTTGGTGGCGACATCTTGGCAAAAATTGATGCCCTGAAGTAAATAAACCCCCAGCCTGCAAATAATTGGGGTCAGATGAACATTAATTTCTAATCAGTGAGGGCAGAGGCTAAGGGGGGCTTCCTCATACTGGAGTACCAGAAATCGTTCAGCCCCCC
>JBEDKQ010000145.1:0-4770 GCA_041172085.1 Pseudomonadota bacterium
GTGCAAACCATCTGCACTTTGCATTGATCTACCTTGTCTTGATAACTTTAAAGTCTAGCTCAATTGCTTGAAGTAGCGTTTCGTGTGTGATGGATTCTTGGGCATTGTTGCCTTTTCCATCAATGGTGAGCGCCACTCGGTGGGCACGTTGCCTTGTAAACGAAGAAGGCGTTTGTGCGTTGAGGGTGATTGTTTTTTCACCAGTGCTGGTTTGCAAATGTAACTTGGCCCGCTTGACCAATGGTAGGCCTAGTACGTAGTTAGCTTGTCCCGGCGTGACAGGATACAAACCCAGAGTGGCAAAAATAAGCCAAGCGCTCATCTGCCCGCAATCATCGTTTCCTACAAGCCCATTAGGCGCATCACGATAAAAACTTCGTGCAATACGCTCTATCAGTGCATGACCTTTCCACGGCGATGGTGTGTAGGCATAAAGCCAGGCCGCATGATGGCTAGGCTCGTTGCCATGTGCATTTTGACCAATCATGGCTTCTTGTCCCAAGTGCTTGTTCACTTGGCTGCGGCGTTGAAAGTAATGGTCAAGCCAATGTTCCATGCCTTGAGGGCCTCCCATCAAATCGCGCAAGCCAAAAGGATCGTGCAATGCTGGTGTGAGCGTGTATTGCCAAGCGTTGGCTTCTGTGTAATCGCCGGGATTGTTCAAGGGCGAGGTGGGCATGTCTGGATTAAAGGGTTCGCGCCATTTGCCTTGACTGTTCCGCCCCCGCATCACTCTAGTAGAAGGATCCCATAAGTTTTTGTAGCTTTTAGCTCTTTGCGAAAACCGCAAGACTGTCTCGTTTTGAGCCATTGCTTGTGCAACCCTTGCGACCGCATCATCGCCGTAGCCATACTCCAATGTTTTGGAGACAGCTTCGCCATTGGGTTCTAAATCATATGGCAGATACCCATAATTGTTGAGCAAATCCCAGCTGCGTTGGGCCCATTGGGGGGCTAGGTTTCTTGAATTTGTAGAAGTCTCCACCATTGCACGAAGGGCTTGCTGGTGATCAAATCCTTTAAAGCCTTTGGTCACTGCATCGGCAATGACAGGCAGTGAAGGGTTGCCAATCATGCAATAGGTTTCTCGCCCCCAAGCTGTCCAAATGGGCAGGAAGCCTTGCTGCGCATGGTGCGCCAGCATGGTTTCAATCATGCCATCCACCCGTTCGGGCACAATGAGAGTGAACAAGGGATGCACTGCCCTGAAGGTGTCCCACAAAGAAAGTGTGCTGTAGTAATGACCACTCTGTGTGCTGATAACTTCACCCTGTGGTCCGCGAACACGGCCATCGCTGTCTGCAATGTCGCTGGGATGAATCAAAGCGTGATAAAGGGCGGTATAGAAAATTCGTTTTTGAATCAAGGGTGCATCAATTTCAATGCGACCTAGCAATTTGTTCCATGAATTTCTGGCCTGTTCTCTTGCCTCATCAAACTTCAAAGATTTGAGTGTTTGCAGGTTCTTTCGAGCGCCATCCACATCTACCGTTGACAATGCCACACGTGCCTCAAGACGGCGTGATGCATCGAGTTCAAATGTCAATAGATACCTTTGCGCTTTATGACCCTCAAGCAGTGGAAGGGGCTCAACCTCAACAATAGGCCGATCGAACTTCACAATGAATGAAGTTTGTCGCTCAACCCAAGCCACCGAGTGAAGGGTGCCAGTGACTTCAGAATCGGTGGTGCTAATTTGAGAATCAGCCTGTTTGACACGATGCGGTTCATTAAAGTGCAAGCCATGTTGCAAATCAACCAAGACCTGAACTTTTCCTGGTTTAGAAAAGATGTAACGATGCATGGCCACACGTTGTGTACATGTCAGCTCCACTTGTACTTGGTGACTGGGCAATTCGACTTTGTAATAGCCGGGCTCTGCCAGTTCGCTTCGTCGAGCTTTTAGTGCGGAAAAGTTTTTAGATGTTTGTTGCCATCCTCGCCCTTGGCTAGGCATGAGCAAGATATCGCCGAGTTCAGGAATGCCAGCACCACTGATGTGTGTATTTGAAAAACCTAGAATTTTTGGATTTTTGAATTGGTACCCGCTGGTGTAGTCCCACCCTCTGTCTGCGTTGTCTGGGCTAGGAGCGACCATGCCAAAGGGCACAACTGCTCCGGGAAAGGTATGACCCGTTCCATCAGTTCCAGCAAAAGGGTTGACGAATTGAGTCCACTGACCTGATGGTTGCTGTGCTTGATTTTGAGGACTCGTTGCTGATTGCGTGTTTGTTGGCAAATTTGTTGCCATAGCAGCTATGGCCGAAGCAGGCGCGCTGAGCAGCAATTTGCGGCGTAGATGAGATGTGTGTTTCATGCTTGACTCATTGATTGTCCAGATTCAATGCGTGAAAAAAATCGCAAACTATCTGCCAGATGTAATTTCCAATAGGACCAGTCGTGACCGCCAGGATATTCCTCGTAGATGTGTTCAATGTTCAGGTTTAGCAACGCTTGATGCAATTGACGGTTGGTATTGAGGTAAGCGTCATCAAGCCCGCAATCAAATCGCAGTGCTGGACGCGGGTGGGCTGATTGAATTGCTGCCAACACCGAGGTACTGACGGCATCATCAGCCCAGTGATCACGAGATTCTTCAATGAGGGCATCAATTTGTGAAATATCGCTCAGAGAAGAATGTGCTGACGCTGCAAGATAGCGCTCTGGATATTTTCCGGCCAACCGAAGTGCGGCAAAACCACCCATGCTTAACCCAGCAATATAGCAATTAGATTCAGAGTTGCATGCCTCAAAAATCTGCATCGCAATGTCTGGAACTTCTTCAACAATCCACTGTTCAAAATCCTGATGTGCATGTTGCACGTAGCCGGAACCATCTCCCCAAAGTCCATCGCTTGGCATGACCAATGCCATTGGCTTAATCTCACCTTGGCGCATCATCTGTGCAGCGGTAAGGTGCGCCGCACCTTTGAATGCCCAAGACCAATGCGAGCCATACACGCCGTGAAGTAAGGTTACGATAGGCAGATTGCGAAGCTGAGCAAATTCCTTAGGCAGAAACATTGTCAAATCTGCACGTTGCTTTAGGGCTTTTGACTTTACCGTTACACACAGCAAGCCCTCGGGCATCAGAGAGGGTTCTGATATTTCAAGCGTTCTAAAGTTCATGGCTTTTCCCGGTCAAACACAATCACACCCTTAATGTTGACGCCACTGAGCATGTCATTCATGGCATCTTGCAATTGATCAAGTGCATATTGTTTGGTCACCATGCTGGCAACATCAAGTTGTCCATCTTCAATCCAATGGATCAGTTTGGGGAAGTCTCTGGGCGGATGGCATCCACCATACAAGGGTGTTAAATAGCGCTTGTCCCACCAAAAATCTAACATGGATGCAGTTACATCGCCGTGTGCCCCAGACAACTGCAATGCATTTCCGCCATGACGAATGAACTTGAGCGGCGCAAAAGCCAGACTGTGTTTGCCTGTCGCTTCAAAGGCATGATCTGCGCCGCGTGCATCGGTGAGCGAACGCACATGCGCCACAGCGTCCTTTAGTTCGAGGTCTTCGTCTGTTATTCGCCAAGAATGCGTTGCACCCATGGATTTTGCGCGCGCCAGACTTTCATCTCTTCTGTCCAAGGCAATGATGGTTTTTGCACCTGCAATGCGAGCGCCTTGAACAACTGACAAACCTACGCCGCCACATCCCATGACCACGACACTGTCGCCTGCTTGAACCTTGGCGCTGTTCAAGACGGAGCCTACACCGGTCATAACGCCACAACCTAGGATGCAAGCATGGGTCATGACCATCGACTTGGGCAATGGCGTTAGCGCTTCTTCTCGAACCAATGTGAACTCTGAAAAAGTGCCTAAGTTAAAGGATCGTCGAACTGTTTGGTTTTGCCATAGCGTATTGGGTGAATCAATAGAAGGGGATTCATTGGACAGGCCCTGTGTTCGGTCGCACAGATGGCCTTGTGCGTTTGTGCAAGGTCTACATTGTCCGCAGGGTATGGCCCAATTGAGCAAGATGGGTTGCCCCACTGTCAATCCTTTAACGTTCGGGCCTATCGACTCAATCCATCCTGCGCCTTCATGCCCCAAGATCAAGGGGCCGTCCCAACTGAGTGATTGCTGATCGGTGTGGCATATGCCTGCAGCAGCCATTTGTACACGGACTTCGTTGCCCACAGGTGCACGCACTTGCGTCTGCTCAATGACGAAACCTCCAAGACCATTGCTGATCGCAGCAAGCGAAGAGACAGAATCCTGCATGATGATCTTCTGTTCAATGTGACCGTCGTGTGGTCTGCAAAATGGTGACCGATTTGGCAGGTACTTTATAGACTGCGTTAAGGTTCAAGGCCTCTTCTGTGATGACATTCATGGCCTTGGCTTGTGTTGGCCACACTTCTTTGAATCGGTCGAGTTCAAGGCCGGATTCTGTTTCGTTCTTATTGAAGATCACCATGACCGCTTTTTCGTTTGAGTAGCGCACCATCACATAGGTGCCATTTTCAGGCACAAAGTGCATCAGTTTGCCTGTATGAATGACGTCTTGTGTCTTGCGCCAGTTGAGTAATTTTCGAAGCCATTCTTGATGACTTTTTTGCACGTTTGTCAGGCCTTCTCCTGTGAATGCATTGACTGAATCGCCATGCCAACCCCCTGGGAAGTCGGCCCTAAACGCATCAAAGTCGTCGTGTTTTTTAGGGCTGGTTAACAAAACTTCGGTGCCATAGTAAAGCTGAGGCGTGCGGTTCATGGTCAAGATATAAGCCAACACCATGCGCGTCAACTC
>JBEDKQ010000146.1:0-7208 GCA_041172085.1 Pseudomonadota bacterium
CCGTGGTGGTCTTTGGCGTGTGTTTTGAAGTGAGGTGTCAACTCGTTGATGCGAGCTGTGAGCAAAGCCACTTGGACTTCGGGGCTACCCGTGTCATTGACAGCGCGGGCATTGGCCTTTACGACTTCTGCTTTGATTGAAGATGCAATCATTTTTCTTCCTTGTTTTTCGACTTAACACCCCATCAGCAAGCTGAAGATGTGAATTGTCGAGGTTTTATAACTTGCGCAAGCGGTTTGGAATCAACTGCTGCGTGCGATCTTGGTCAAGCAAATTTCCCATTGGACGTTCACTTGGCAAAGCCTCGGGATTATAACCATAGGCGCCAGTGCAAACCAAGCGCCCAACACGGCACTGGACATAAAAACAGGCAAAAGTCGTCGAAATTCACCCAAAATAGTGCCCTTATGGACAAAATCAGAATCGATAAATGGCTGTGGGCAGCTCGTTTTTACAAAACCAGGTCCTTGGCCACAGATGAAATTGGCAAAGGTCGAGTTGAAGTCAATGGTCAAACGGCCAAGGCCTCCAGGGAAGTCAAAGCTGGCGACATGGTCAGCACCCGACAGGGCGACACCACCCGCACCCTCAAAATTCTGGCCCTGAGTGACCAACGGGGCCCCGCGCCAGTGGCGCAGGCTCTGTACGAAGAAACGCCAGAAAGCATTGCATTGCGCGAAAAAACCAGCCAGCAACGGCGTCTGGCCAGAGAACCCGCATTGAGCATTGCGCAAGGTCGACCCACCAAACGCAACCGACGAGAACTGGAGAAAGCCAAAGAAGTGGGCTGGAATGACCGCTGGAGCGCGTCATTGGACGAGCGCTGACACAAAGGCGCCAGTTATGCGCTGATTCGGGGGTTTCCACCCTCCCCTTTCCCAATTCGCACCTCTAAAGTCTGCCTTGATCGCAACACAGAGGAGACTATCTTGAAGTTTACGAAACATTCAGTCAATGCCAAGCGCCGCTTCAGTTTAAGCATCCTAGGCGCCATTGGCCTAGTAGGCAGCCTCGGCATGGGCCTGATTGCAAGCAACGCTGCCGTAGCCCAGACCGCTTACCCCAACAAACCCATCCGTTTGGTCGTGACCTTCCCAACGGGCGGCGCGCCCGACATCCTGGCCCGCTTGTTCAGTGAAAAAGCCCAGCTTGGCCAACCCATCGTGATTGACAACAAACCTGGTGCAGGCGGCAATATCGGCAGCGACATTGTGGCCAAATCAGCTGGCGATGGTTACACCCTCGTCATGGGCACAGTGGGGACGCATTCCATCAATGGGGCACTTTACGAAAAAATGCCCTATGACATGGTGAAAAACTTCACGCCCATTTCCTTGATTGCATCAGCCCCCAACTTGCTTGTTGTGAACAATGATCTGCCCGTCAAAACGGTGCCCGAGCTCATTGCTTACATGAAAGCCAACCCCAACAAATTGTCATTTGGCTCACCGGGCATTGGCACCTCTGTACACATGTCTGGTGAGTTGTTCAAGTCCATGACCGGCACCACCATGACGCACGTCCCTTACAAAGGCCGACAGTTCTTCATTCCCGACCTGATTGGTGGCAGCATTCA
Source organism: Pseudomonadota bacterium (assembly GCA_041172085.1). Taxonomy (GTDB): domain Bacteria; phylum Pseudomonadota; class Gammaproteobacteria; order Burkholderiales; family Burkholderiaceae_C; genus Limnohabitans_A. The sequence continues at coordinate 1,577 of JBEDKQ010000146.1, forward strand.
ATTGGTCTTTGACAACATGCCCTCTGCCTTGCCCATGGCCAAAGAAGGCAAGATTCGCGCAATTGCCCAAACCACTGCCAAACGTTCCCCGGCTGCACCCGACGTTCCAACAGTGGCTGAGTCCTTGCCTGGTTTTGAAGCCACCACTTGGTTTGCCATGTTTGCACCAGCCAACACACCCAAGCCCGTCATTGACAGATTGAATGCCGAAGTCTTGCGGGTTTTCAAACTGCCAGACGTGGCAGAGCGCTTGAAAACTTTGGGCTTGGATCCTGTTTTGTCTTCATCAGAAGAGCTGGGCAAATACCAAGCCAGCGAAATTGTGAAATGGGCCAAAGTGGTCAAAGAATCTGGCGCCAAAGCTGAGTAATTTTTTCAACCCATCAACATTGGATTAACTTCATGACAATTGAATTCAACCGACGCGACATGCTGCAAGCAGGCTTGGCAGGCGCGGTTAGCATTGCTGTGCCAGCCATGGCGCAAAGTAATTTCCCTTCAAAGCCCATCAAGCTGATTTGTCCTTGGCCCGCGGGTGGCTCCACCGATGGCGTGATGCGCTCATTGGCCGAGAGTGCCACACGCATCTTGGGCAGCCCCGTGGTCATTGAAAACAAAGCCGGCGCCAGCGGCATGTTAGGCCCCAACGAGTTGGTCAATGCCAAGCCCGATGGCTACACCTTGTCGCAACTCACCATTGGCATTTTGCGTTTGCCCCACATGCAGAAGATGCAGTTCAACCCTCTGCAAGATTTCACATTCATTGCCTGCCTAACGGGCTACACCTTCGGCATTGTGGTCCGCTCTGACTCCCCTATCAAGTCCATCAAAGACTTGGTGGACTATGCCAAAGCCAATCCTGGCAAATTCACATTTGGTTCAACCGGCAATGGCACCACACCTCATTTGGCAGTGGAAGAGTTTGCAATGAAAGCAGGCATTCAATTGCAGCATGTGCCTTTCAAAGGTAGCGCCGATGGCATGGCATCTGTTTTAGGTGGCCACGTGATGTCGCACAGCGATGCCACTGGTTGGGCGCCACACGTGGACGCTGGCACTTGCCGTTTGTTGGCCACCTACGGTAGCAAACGGACCAAGCGTTGGCCCAATGTGCCGACCTTGACTGAACTGGGTTACGACACCGTATCAGACTCGCCATTCGGTATTGGCGGCCCCAAAGGCATGGACCCGGCTGTGACCAGAAAATTGCATGACGCATTCAAGAAGACTTTGGAAGACCCACAAGTCTTGGCCACTTTCGAGAAATTTGACCAGTCGGTGATCTACATGAACACCGAGGATTACACCAAATTTGCGCGCGACAATTACCAAAAAGAAAAAGCCATCATCGACAAACTAGGCTTGGCAAAACCAGCCTAAGTAGCCCACAAATAAGCCCAGACTCTCTGGGCTTTTTTGTGTGGGGCAGGTGTCAGTTCAGGATGCAGGTCGAACCATCTTGCAACTGCTTGGCATCGCCACCTCGCTGGCTTTGAATTGCTTCACGGTTTTAAATCCATAGCCAGAGCCTTCTACATCAAAGGGTACATCTGCGCCGCCCTGCTTGGCCATGATGCCCACCACCAAAGGCTGCTGAAACTGATGGTCTTGCGTCCGCATCTGGCCGCGTTGCCCTCCCATACTGACCTCGGCTTTTTCAAGTTGCAAAGCCACGGCAAAAGGCTCGGTCGTCCCTGCCTTTTCAATGGACTGCACCAAGGCTTCCATCATCAATTGCATTCGCAGATGCACGTAATCTTCGGATGGCTTGTCGAAACGTTGCTTGAAGGCTTGGTAAAACTTCACGCTCTCTGCGCCCGCCACATTGGGCATCCATTCAGCCACAGCCAGCACCTTGCCAACGCCTGCATCGCCCATGGCTGCAGGTGCTCCCAAAGCGTTGCCATAAAAAGTGTAAAACTTGCCTTCAAATCCAACTTCTTTGGCCGCTTTCACCAACAGCGTCAGGTCGTTGCCCCAATTGCCTGTGATCACCGCTTGTGCACCTGAAGCCTTGATTTTGGAAACATAAGGCAAAAAGTCTTTCACCCGTCCCATGGGATGCAGCTCTTCTCCCGTGATTTGTATGTCAGGACGTAAACTGGTCAATTGCTGTTTGGCTTCACGCAAAACAGCTTGGCCAAAACTGTAGTCTTGGCCAATCAAATAGACCGACTTCAACTTGTTGTCTTGCTTCAAGACCTGCATCAAGGCCGTCATGCGCATGTCGGCATGGGCATCAAATCTAAAATGCCAAAAGTTGCATTTGTCTTGTGTCAGTGCGGGGTCAACAGCAGCGTAATTGAGGAATAAGACCCGCTTATTGGGCTCACGTTCGTTGTGCTTTTGAATGGCATCCATCAGCACAGCGGCATTGGCCGAAGAGTTACCCTGCAACACATATTGCGCCCCAGCATCAACAGCGGCTCGCAGCGATGTCAAAGCCTCTTCATTTTGCCCTTTGCTGTCGTAGCGGTTCAACACCAAAAATCTTTTGCCATCCGCAGTGGTCACACCGCCACGTGCATTCACACGCTCAACAGCCCACACCAGATTGCGCAACACCGCTTCGCCTGTATTGGCAAAGGGGCCACTCATGCCTTCTATCAAGGCCAACTGAATCGGACCCTTTTGGGCTTGCGCCAACAGGCATGCACAAAGCACGAAGCAAACAAAGCTTCGCAACACGAATCGAACCGTTTGAATCAAAACAACATCCTCAAGAAAATTTAATGACTGGCAGCCAAGATTTGTGAAAGTGGCCAACGTGGCTTCACGTCAAAGCTGTAGTTGTATTGCGGTGCTTGTTGCCCCGCTTGAACGCGCATGGCCGCTGCCATGGCAATCATGGCGCCATTGTCTGTGCACAAGTGCAACTCTGGGTAATGCACGCGCACACCTGCTTTTTCACAAGCATGATTGAGTTGCTGTCGCAACAAGCGATTGGCGCCAACGCCACCCGCTACCACCAAGCGGCGCATGCCCGTCAATTTGAGCGCCGCCATGGATTTTTTCAACAGCACCTCGACAATGGCCGCTTCTGTGGAAGCCGCCAAGTCTGCTTTGTGCGTGGTGGTGGAGTCATGCAAGCTATCGCCCAACTTGTTGGCCTGCGTCAGCACCAATGCCAAAGGATTGCCCGCTTCAGCACACTTGGACAAAGCAGGACCCCCTGGGTAGCCCAGCCCCATCAGCTTGGCCGATTTGTCAAAGGCCTCGCCAGCAGCATCATCGACAGTCTCACCCAAAATTTCATAGGAACCCACAGCTTCGACGCGCATCAATTGCGTGTGTCCACCAGAAACCAACAAAGCCACGAAGGGAAATTCTGGTGGGTCGTCACTTAAAAAAGGTGACAGCAAATGACCTTCCAAATGATGAACACCCAAAACGGGCTTGTTCAAAGCCGCCCCTAGGGCACAACCTACCCCAGCCCCCACGAGCAAAGCACCCGCCAGGCCTGGGCCGCGAGTGTAGGCCACCACATCCACTTGGCTCAAATCAATTTGGGCATTTTTCAAGACCTCTCGCGTTAACGGTATCACGCGCTTGATGTGGTCACGGCTTGCCAACTCAGGCACCACGCCGCCATAGGCCTGGTGCATGTCAATTTGACTGAACAGCGCGTGGGCGAGCAAACGTGGTGCCCCCGCCGCTTGGGTTTCCACCAAAGCCACGCCGGTTTCATCACAAGAAGACTCAATTCCTAAAAAAAGCATAGGGGCTGAGTTTATGCGAACCGCCCTTGACCTTTTTGATCCCCTCAATTTGACGTGGCCCACAAATTGCAATGTGAAAATACATTCACTTTGAGCCTCATCAAATGCGCTCGCCAAAGTCATCTAAAAGTAAAGCCCCAGAAGCACTCCGCATCGTGGTGGTGGCGCCTGACTTGGTCATCTCCGATCCTGATGATGAGCATGCCAAATCTCAGGCAACCAGGTCTCGGGCTTTGAGAATTGGACTTTTAGAAAATGGCTTTAACTTGATTGCCACCCTGCCCGGCGACGTCTTTCTGGCAGACCGCATCAACCAACTCCAACCTGACTTGATCATTGTGGACGCCGAATCTGAAGCCCGCGATGCACTAGAACACGTGGTGTTTGCCACCAGGGATGCGCGTCGACCCATTGTGATGTTCACTGACGACAATGACACCAGCCACGTCAAAGACGCCGTGGCCGTGGGTGTTTCCGCCTACATTGTGGACGGTCTAGCCAGTTCAAGGATCAAGCCTATCTTGGAAGTGGCCATGGCCCGCTTTGAATACGAGGAGCGCCTAAGAACAGAGCGCGACCAAGCGAGAAGCGAACTCCAAGATCGAACCACCCTCGACAGGGCTAAAGCCTTGCTGATGAAAAGACAAGGGCTCACAGAAAATGAAGCTTTTTCTAAATTGAGAAAGGTGGCCATGGACAAAGGGCTCAAATTGGGTGAAGTTGCCCAAAGAATGTTAGACATGGCCGACCTGCTGACTTAAACCTGAAGCACCAAGCACGTGACACAGTGTGCATTTCTTTGGTGCATTTTGACGATAACAAAGTGCGTCATTCCCAAGCTTGGGGCAATTCATTCAAGTTTGATGAGGGTTTCTACTTGGCACAGCAATTGCAAATGCGTTGAATAAGAACCTATCGGTTCAGGACAAAGGCGTCCCCACCCGTTCAATCACATTGAACGTGGTGAGGACGCCTTTGTCGTTTCAACGATTCATTAACTTGTTTGAGGAGCTTTGCCATGACTGATATTTTGGAGACCCCTATGAGCCGACGTAACGTCTTGCAAGCCGCTACAGCCGGCGCACTGACCATTGCCCCTGCATTGCGCGCAGCGGTGTATGCCCAAGGTTCAGACAAACCTGAAAAAGAAGAAGTCAAAATTGGTTTCATTCCTTTGACCGATTGCGCAAGCGTTGTGATGGCTTCGGTACTGGGCATCGACAAAAAGTACGGCGTCAAAATAATTCCAACCAAAGAGGCAAGCTGGGCCGGTGTTCGCGACAAGCTAGTGAATGGTGAATTGGACTTTGCACACGTTTTGTACGGCTTGATTTATGGTGTGCATTTGGGCACTTCCGGTCCTAAAAAAGACATGGCAGTTTTGATGACCTTGAACCAAAACGGTCAGGCCATCACCTTGTCCAAGAAACTAGCGGACAAGGGCGCTGTCGATGCGGCCAGTCTGGCTAAGTTGATGGGATGCGGCCAGTCTGGCTAAGTTGATGGCCACCGACAAACGGGAATACACCTTTGCACAAACCTTCCCCACAGGCACTCACGCCATGTGGCTCTATTACTGGTTGGCCAGTGTGGGCATCAACCCCTTGAAAGACGCCAAGGTCATCACAGTGCCCCCACCACAGATGGTGGCCAACATGCGCGTTGGCAACATGGACGGTTATTGCGTGGGCGAGCCTTGGGGCCACCGCGCTATTGCAGATGGCATTGGCATCACGGCCACCACCACACAAGACATTTGGGCTGATCACCCAGAGAAGGTCTTGGGGACAACAGCAGAATTTGCCAAAAAATATCCCAACACAGCACGCGCCGTGACAGCCGCTATTTTGGAAGCCAGCAAATGGATTGACGCCGGTCTGCAAAACAAAATGAAGATGGCTGAAACCATTGCA
>JBEDKQ010000147.1:0-6449 GCA_041172085.1 Pseudomonadota bacterium
TTGGCAGCTTTCCTCAATCCTATTTTGGACAGGCATGGCTGGAAATTGACCCTAGATGTTGCAACCCTCAAGTCGCAACTTTTGACTTACCTCAGTGCCAATCGCGGCGACTGGATGGACCCGCTGGTAGCCTCCTTGAAAATGGGGGGAAGTTTTGCTTTGGCGGCTTTGGGTAACTTGATATTGATTCCGGTTGTTCTATTTTATTTGCTCAAAGATTGGGACCGCTGGGTGATGCAAGTGGTGCAGTGGGTGCCCTTGAATTGGCGTCCAGCCTATGACAGTTTTGTAAACGAATGTGATCTTGTCTTAGGTCAATACTTGCGTGGACAAATTCTCGTCATGTTGGTTCTTTCAGTTTTTTATGCAGTGGGTTTGTCTTTGTTTGACTTAGACCTGGCGTTGCCCATTGGCGTGTTCACAGGACTTGCAGTATGTGTGCCCTACATCGGGTTTGGTGTGGGGCTCTTGTTGGCTTTGTTGGCAGGCTTGCTGCAATTTGTTTCTATCAAAGCATTTGTAATGGTTGCCCTGGTGTTTGGCGCAGGGCAGCTCATTGAAAGTTTTTGGCTAACACCTAAATTGGTGGGAGAGCGAATTGGACTTCACCCACTGGCTGTTATCTTTGCTTTGTTGGCCTTGGGTCAGCTGTTTGGCTTTGTGGGGGTGCTCGTCGCTTTGCCTGCCAGTGCTGTGATCTTGGTTGCGCTGCGCAGAATGCGCGATCAATACTTTGACAGCAAACTTTACCAAGGCACAGACACATGAAACAGTTGGCCTTGGACATCGGTCTTCATTCGGTGCCTAGCTTAGAGAGTTTTTTTTCTGGGCCCAACACTGCAGCGCATCAGCATCTCAAACTGTGGACGGCCGCACAAATGCCAAGCCCTGTGCCAACTTACCTTTGGGGGGAAAGTGGTTCAGGTAAATCGCATCTTCTGCAAGCGGCCCACGCTGCGCTGAAGTCACATGGTTTTTCAGTGGGTTGGCTGGACGCCAATACATCGTTGCATTTGTCCTTCGATGAATCGTGGACGGCTGTTCTGATGGACGATGTGCATTTGTTCAATTTGGAGCAGCAAGCCATGGCCTTCAATTGGTTTGTCAATGCTTTGACGCCCAAATCAGGTCTTCCTCGCTGGGTATTGGCTGCTGGTGCTTTTCCCCCAGCCGATTTGAAATTGCGGGATGACTTGCGATCTCGTTTAGGTTGGGGTCATGTCTATGCCTTGCAGGTTCTAAATGACTCTGAACGTCGTGCCGTGTTGCGCCAAGAGGCCGACGTCCGTGGCTTATTTTTGAGCGATGAGGTAGTGACCTACATGCTGACCCGATTCTCAAGAGACCTCAGCAGCCTCATGAATTTGCTAGAACATTTGGACCAGTTTGCTTTGCAAACCCAGAGAGCCATCACCATTCCGTTGATCAAGTCGATGCTGGAGAGTACATGAAGTTGGCATTGTTTGATTTAGACAATACTTTGTTGCCAATCGATTCAGATTACGCATGGGGTGAATTCAGTCAGAAGATTGGTTGGACAGACCCGATCACATTCAAAGCCCGTAACGATCAGTTTTACGCTGATTACCAAGCCGGTGTTTTGAACATCCATGATTACGTTCGCTTTGCAACGGATGCTGTGCGACTCAAAGGCGCAGACCAAGCAGAAAAAGCGCATCAACAATTCATGAATGAAGTGATTCTTCCGGCTGTCAAGCCTGCCGCCATTGAATTGGTCAAGCAACACCAAGCAGCAGGTGACCATGTGATGATTGTCACAGCCACCAATGAATTTGTGACACGGCCTATTGCCGACGCCTTTGGTGTCACTGAATTGATTGCAGTTGAATTGGCACGCGACCCGCTTGGATGGATCACTGGCGAAATTGCAGGTACGCCTTCTTTTAAAGAAGGCAAGGTGGCAAGGGTTGCTGAATGGCTGGCATCACGCAAATTGCAATGGTCAGATGCCCACATTACTTTTTATTCAGATTCTGTCAACGACTTACCCTTGCTAGAAAAGGCGCAAATTCCTGTGGCCACCAACCCCGATGCGCGTTTGCGCCAACTTGCGACCGATCGAGGCTGGCGCACACTTGAACTCTTCTCATGATTAAAAAATTCATACAAAAAATATTAGGTCAATCTCAAACTGCGCGTGGGGCCGTTGATTTTGGTAAGCGAGTTGAAATTCCACCCACGGTCCATGGCATCAACCCTGCGTTGGTGGACGAGCGTGCCTTGAATGTGGTGCGGACTTTGCAAGATGCTGGTTACGAGGCCTATGTTGTGGGCGGGGCGGTGCGTGATTTGTTGCTTGGGCTTCGCCCCAAAGATTTTGATGTGGCCACTGATGCCACACCAGAAGAAGTCAAGGCTTTGTTCCGACGTGCCTTCATCATTGGCCGCCGTTTTCGAATTGTTCACGTGGTCTATGGCCGCGGCCGTGAGCACGAGGTGATTGAGGTCTCAACCTTCAGGGCGCACCTAGACAATCGTGCGGCAGAGCAAGTGAAAGGCAACGAAAAAACCAGTAAATCAGAGTTGGCAGGCATGAAGCACGCGGTTGATTCAAGTGGCCGTGTTTTGCGCGATAACGTATGGGGTCCTCAGGATGAAGATGCCACACGCAGAGACTTCACGGTCAATGCCATGTACTACGACCCGGAGTCGCAGTACTTGGTGGACTATCACGGTGGCATGCAAGATGCCAAAAAGAAAACGCTGCGCATGATCGGCGACCCTGTGGCCCGATACCGCGAAGATCCGGTTCGCATCATTCGTGCGATTCGCTTTGCAGCCAAGCTCAGCCCTTTGGGGTTCAAGCTGGAAACCAAAACTGCCAAACCCTTGGCCACCATGTTGAACCTGCTGGCCGATGTGCCGCAAAGTCGGTTGTTCGACGAAATGCTCAAATTACTCCAAACGGGTCATGCCCTGGCGTCTGTTGCCCAGTTGCAAATTTTGGGCTTGCACAAAGGCATCTACCCACTGCTGGATGTGGTGGTCGAGCGATCAGACTCGCCCTTTGTCAAAGCTGCATTGGCTGACACAGATCGCCGTGTTGCAGAAGAAAAGCCTGTTGCGCCTAGTTTCTTATTGGCATGTGTCTTATGGGCAGATGTCAAACTTGGTTGGGATCAACGCGTTGCTCAGCGTGTGCCGGCCTTTCCAGCATTGCAAGAAGCCATTGATGAAGTGTTTGATGCTCGCATTGGAGACGTATCTGGTCGCGGAAAATTGGCGGCAGACATGCGTGAAATTTGGATGATGCAACCCCGCTTTGAAAAACGCATTGGCAGTGCACCTTTTACGTTGGTTGAGCAGCCAAGGTTCAGAGCTGGTTTTGACTTTTTGCGATTGCGTGCCGAAGTTGCTGATGTTGAGTTGACATTAGCCGACTGGTGGCAAGAGTTCAGCATGGCAGACGAGGCTGCGCGTGAAGATTTAATACAGCAAGCTAAATCTGAAAAAAGCAATGTATCGCCAGGATCCGCAGGTGCAAGCAAAACAAGGCGGGCACCCAGACGCCGAAAACCAGCTTCTAAAGATACACCCAGTCATTCAGGCGGATCCAACGAGGGACCCTCGTCACCAGGTGCGTAAAGTGACTCAAAGCATGATGCCGCGCGACTGGGTTTCAGTTTTCCTTGGGCTTGGTGCTAATTTAGGCGATGCTCAGCAAACGGTAATACAAGCCGTCGAAGCCATCGGTCAATTGCCCAATACCCAATTGGTCAGATGTTCATCGTTTTACCGTTCTGCTCCGGTCGATGCAGAAGGTCCGTGCTACATCAACGCCGTGCTTCATCTTGAATCACGGTTAAATGCTTATGCTTTGTTGCATGCGTTGCAGGCCCTAGAAAATGCAGCAGGGCGGCTACGACCTTATCGCAATGCCCCTAGGACTCTCGACATTGATGTGCTTTTGTACGGTGAAGCATGCATTAAAAGTGCTGAGTTGACTGTGCCTCATCCTCGTATGAACGACCGCGCATTTGTCTTGAAACCTCTGGCGGAGCTTGCGCCCGGTCGGGTGAGTCAAGAACATTTAAGCAAAGTGGCTAACCAAGTCATTGGCAGGGAGGCTGGTTCTGTCCTAAACCCAAGGCTTTCTCCATCATGACAATGTCAAGCCAACGGTTAAATTTCCAACCGCAGCCAGAAACAATGCCCACATGTTGGAAGCCCAAGGATGTGTGTACGCCAATAGAACCGGCGTTACCCGAGTCTCCGATCACGGCAATCAATTTGCGAATACCGGTCTTTTCTGCCGCATGACACAGCTCGGCAAGCAGCATGCGACCCCAACCTTTACCAGCTGTCTCATGCGCCAAATAGATCGAATCTTCCGCAGAAAAACGATAAGCAGGGCGTGGTTTGAACCAGTTGCAATAGGCAAATCCCAACACTTTCCCGTTGTCTTCAAGCACCAGATAGGGCAAACCTTTGCCTAAAACATCTTCTCTGCGGGCAGTCATTTCTGCCAATGTGGGGGGCTCAATCTCAAAAGTGCCTGTTCCGTTGAGGACATGGTGTTGGTAAATGGCTGTAATTGCAGCCATGTCTTCAGGTTGGCTGGGACGAATCGTTGGCATTCTTAAACTCCGGGTTATAATCAGCGGCTTTTCAGTGTGTCACTGGCCGGGTGGCCAGTTGCGTGTCTCAAACGCTGGAAGAATTTGTGAGATGATAGCAGTTTTTGCCATCTCGACACCACCCTAGGATAAATCATGGTTGTCATTCGTCTTTCTCGCGGCGGTTCAAAAGCCCGTCCTTTTTTCAACATTGTTGTGGCCGACAAACGTGTTCGCCGCGATGGTCGCTTCATTGAGCGCATTGGTTTCTACAACCCAATCGCTAAAGACACTGAAGAAGGTCTGCGCGTTGTGCAAGACCGTTTGACTTACTGGACTGGCGTTGGCGCTCAAGTGTCTCCCACAGTTCAACGTTTGGTCAAGCAAGCTGCCGCCAAAGCAGCTTAATCTGCTTCAGTCTTTCTAGGCTTCGCCTAAGGCTCTGCCGTGCTACCCCAACTAGAGTTTGCCGATATGCCGGCAGACGCCATCGAAGTGGGGCGCATTGCAGACGCTTGGGGCATCAAAGGCTGGTTCAAAGTCTTGCCCCACAGCGCCTCGCCCGAGGCGCTTTTTTCTTCTAAGCGGTGGTATTTGTTGCCCTCTGATAGAGCGGCGGGGGGTGGTTCATCACCCAGTGCCAAGGCCGCTGCCTCTGCAGCAGGTGCTGCTGGCGGCAACGTCAAGCCCGTCTTGCTCAAGATCAAAGAAGCCAAAGATCATTCAGATCTGGTGGTGGCGTGTTCCTTAGACATCGCCGACAGAAATCAAGCCGAAGCCCTCAAAGGCGCTCGCATTTTTGTACCTCGCTCCAGCTTTCCCACAGCTGATGCCGATGAGTATTACTGGGTCGATTTGTTGGGTCTCGATGTGGTCAACCGCGAGGGCGTGGCCTTGGGTCAAGTCAAAGACTTGATGTCGACCGGACCTCAAACTGTTTTGGTGTTGTCACAAGCTTCTGAAGAAGCCGGTAAGCCCGACATCGAGCGAATGATTCCATTTGTAGCGGCCTTCATTGATAACGTGGACCTGCCTGGTCGCAAGATCACCGTTGATTGGCAGCTTGACTACTGAACCGGCGAGGTGAGTTGTGCGCTTTGACGTCATCACGCTGTTCCCCGAACTCTTTACCCCCTTCACAAGTGCCGGTATCAACCGACGCGCGTTTGAAACCGGTGCCGTAGAACTCAAACTCTGGCAGTTGCGTGACTACGCTGAAGGCACCTACCGCCGAGTCGATGATCGTCCTTTTGGGGGTGGCCCAGGCATGGTGATGTCGGCCGATCCTCTCGAAAAATGTCTGCTGGCCATTCGCCAAGATCGTATGGCGAAGAACCCTTCCGAAGCACCGGTCCCTGTGGTGCTGTTTTCGCCCATCGGACAAACCTTAACGCACATGGGGGTTGAATCGTGGTCTCAAAGTGATGGCGCCATTTTGATTTGTGGTCGTTATGAAGGTTTAGACCAGCGATTCATTGAGACTTATGTGAACGTGCAGATTAGTTTGGGCGACTTTGTCTTGTCGGGCGGCGAAATTGCCGCCATTGCCTTGTTGGACGCCGTGGCGCGCTTACAACCTGGTGTTTTGAACGACGAGGGCAGCCACCAAATGGACAGTTTCAATCCGGCCATCGATGGTTTGTTGGATTGCGGCCACTACACCCGTCCAGAAACTTGGCATGACCAAACGGTTCCGCCTATTTTGATGTCTGGGCACCATGCTGACATTGCCAAATGGCGCCGTCAGCAAAGCCTTGCCTTGACCCATCAGCATCGACCAGACTTGCTGGTGGCGGCCAGGGAAAAGGGCCAACTGAGCATCAAAGATGAACACTTTTTGGCTCAATTGCCTGATTCAGAAGCCGGCAAGGG
>JBEDKQ010000148.1:0-4686 GCA_041172085.1 Pseudomonadota bacterium
ACAAAGTGCAAGAAATTTGTGGCATTTCAGAAGCACAGTTGACTCAAGCAGCCGAATGGTTTGCCACTTCCAAAGCCACCTTGAGTTTGTATTGCCAAGGCTTGAACCAGTCCAGCAGTGGCACCGCCAAAAATGCATCGCTGGTGCATTTGCATTTGGCGACTGGCCACATTGGCAAACCTGGCGCAGGTCCATTTTCATTAACGGGTCAGCCCAATGCCATGGGTGGTCGCGAAGTGGGTGGGCTGGCCAATTTGCTGAGCGCACACCGCGACCTTTCGAATCCTGTGCATCGCGCTGAAGTAGCAAGCCTATGGGGACTATCGGAAGTCCCCGCAAAGCCTGGCAAGACTGCTGTGGAAATGTTTCAAGCAGCTGCCGAGGGCGAGATCAAAGTCTTGTGGATTGCATGCACCAACCCAGCACAATCGATGCCCGACCAACGCACCGTTCGAAAAGCCTTGGAGCGTGCAGAGATGGTGGTTGTGCAGGAGGCCTTTGCCACGGCAGAAACTTGTGCCTTTGCAGACATTTTGTTGCCCGCTACCACTTGGGGCGAAAAAGAAGGTACTGTCACCAACAGCGAGCGCCGCATTACCCGCGTCAGGGCAGCTGTAGCGCCCTCAGGTCAGGCTCGCCACGATTGGCAAATTGCATTGGATTTGGCTTCGTACCTGAATCAAGAAGCCATTTTCAAGCATCGCGCGCAAGCCATGAACTTTGCTTATGCCAATCCTGAAGCCATTTGGAATGAGCACCGCGAAAGCACGCGAGGCAGAGACCTGGACATCACCGGTTTAAGCTATGCGCATTTGGACATTCAGCCTGAACAATGGCCTATGCCTGAAGGTTCCAAAACGGGACTGCAACGCCTCTACGAAAACGGTCAATTTCCTACAGCCAATGGCAAAGCCAAATTTGTCGCCCTCGATTACGTGCCAGTGGCTGAACCCTGCGAATCACGTTTTCCATTTTCTTTCAATACTGGCCGGCTTAGAGATCAATGGCATGGCATGACCCGCACAGGTACCATTGCCAAATTGTTTGGGCATGTCCCCGAACCCAAGGTTCAACTTCATCCGCAAGACATGCTGTCACTGGGTCTGGAAAATGGCGATTTGGTTCACCTTACTAGCAAACGCGGATCCATTGTGGCGCCAGCACAATCTTCAGATGAATTGGGGATCAAGCAAGCCTTTATGGCCATGCATTGGGGACCCGGTTACATCAGTGGACGAGACCATCAAAACAAAGCATTGGCTGGCGTCAACGCCATCACCACATCAGCGTATTGCCCTACTTCAAAGCAACCGGAACTCAAACACGCGGCGGTCAAAATTCTGAAGGCGGAGTTGCCATGGAAGTTGCTGGCCATGGCTTGGCTGCCCTCTGATCAATCACTGACCATTTTGCAATCGCTCAGAGAACTGATGGTCCAGTTTGAGTTTGCAAGTTGCGTTCCTTTTGCAGAAGATGGTGCGCAAGCAGTACGCCAAGGCATCCTTTTTAGAGCAGCCAGTTCCGAAGCCCCCGACATGCGCCTTGTCCATGGCATCGAAGCTTTGTTGCAACTGGACACCCAATCAGGACTTCGCTACGCCGATCCCAAGCGCAGTCACCTCCGAAGCATCAAATTGGACAGAAGCAAGGCATTTCCTCAACTGGAAGCTTTCGTGATGGCGGGCGATACATCGGCAGAAGCCTGGCTGAAAGCACTGCTGCAAACCCAGCAAAGCACAGAAAGCTATGGACGCCGTTTGCTCATGACGGGTCAAAAACCGCCTGTGGCTTTAAAGGATGTTGGAGAAACCATCTGTACGTGTGTGGGCGTGAAAGATGTGGCCATTCAAGCATGGCTGCAGGCACACCCTGACACTGAAGATTTGCAGCTAGAGGGCCTCAAAACAAACCTCCAATGCGGCACCCAATGCGGCTCATGCGTCCCTCAATTGAAGCGAATCATTGCCCTTCAACGCGCTGACCCGAAAAAAACTGTACAGCCTTCATTGGCCTTATAGCCAAGAGTTATCTAAGCTTTGCGACAATACGCACATGGGCATTGGACACTACATCAAAGAAATTGGCCGCGGCAAAGATGGCGCGCGTTCGCTCACGCGCGAGCAAGCGGCAGATTTACTGGGCCAAGTGCTGGACCAGCAAGTCTCTGACTTAGAAATTGGCGCCTTCTGTTTGGCCATGCGCATCAAGGGCGAAACCCCCGAAGAAATGGCGGGCTTTTTGGATGCAGTTCACGCCAGGTTGAACACCCTGCCCAACCCCCAATCAAAAGCAACTGTGGTCATCCCTTGCTATAACGGTGCACGCAAATTACCGGCCTTGGCCCCCTTGCTAGCTTTGCTATTGGTACAACAAGGTGTTCGCGTGTGCGTGCACGGCACGCCTACTGAAAGCAGCCGCACCACATCCTTCGAAGTATTTGAAGCCATGGGTCACAAGCCCTTGACTCACGCTGGTGATGCGAATGACGGTTTGAATTTGGTGCCCACAGAAGTTTTAAGCATTGCCCTTAAAAATCTTCTTGATGTTCGGCGCGTTGTGAACTTACGCAACCCAGCGCACAGCTTGGTCAAACTCATGAACCCTTGCCAAGGTCCTGCCTTGATTGTCAGCAGTTACACGCATCCTGAATACGCGCTTTCAATGGCGCAAACCTTTCAACTGACGCAGGCCAACGCCTTCTTACTAAGAGGTACAGAAGGCGAGCCTGTGGCAGATGCGCGCCGTGCGCCTCAAATGGATTTTTTCCACAATGGCAGCACGCAGACTGTTCAAGCCGCACAAGCTGGGGCATTGCAAAGCATTCCCGACTTGCCGGCAGCCAATGCAGCAGCCACTGCAACTTTCATTCAGGCAGTTTTGAGCCAGCAGCGCGCAGTTCCCGCGCCCATTGCGCTTCAAGTTCAACACATTTTGCAGGCCTTGAAATCACTATGAGCCAAAACGATTCTTCATTCAAAAACGCATCCAGCAAAAGACAAGGCACTTGCACCTTGGTTGGTGCAGGCCCTGGTGATCCCGAGTTGCTCACAGTCAAAGCCGTGAAGGCCATTCAAGCAGCTACCGTTTTGTTGGTAGACGATTTGGTCAATGAAGAAGTTTTAAAACACGCATCCTCATCTGCGCGCATTGTCTATGTGGGCAAACGTGGCGGCTGTAAAAGTACGCCGCAGGCCTTCATTGAAAAACTCATGATCAATGCCGTTCATGAAGGCGAAAACGTGGTGCGTTTAAAGGGTGGCGATCCCTTCATTTTTGGCCGAGGTGGTGAAGAAGTTGAGCACCTGCGAGAAGTGGGCATCGAGGTCAACATCATCAACGGCATTACTTCTGGCTTAGCGGCTATCACCAGCCTAGGCGCGCCCCTCACGCATCGTGAGCACGCGCATGGCGTTGTGTTTGTGACGGGTCATGCCAAGCCTGGCGACACAGGTACCGACTGGCGCCAATTGGCAGCCACGGCCCGCGATGCCAAACTCACCCTTGTCATTTACATGGGCGTGAGTGGTGCAGAACATATTCAAAACGAATTGCTCACTGGATTACCTGAAGGCACGCCAGTGGCCATCATCGAAAACGCCTCTTTGCCACACCAGCGCCAAGCCCTGACGCAACTGGGCAGCCTAACCCTCACGCTTCAAGAAACAGGCCTGAAAAGTCCCAGCATCTTGGTGGTGGGCGATGTGGTTCAAGCTTGCGCTCAAATTTTCCAAACAGCTCAAAATCAGCCAACTGCCCCTACACTCCTACTGCATGCAAACATGTGATGTGGTGATCGTGGGCGCCGGTGCGGCCGGCCTTTTTTGTGCGGGCGTGGCCGGGCAATTGGGCTTGTCTGTTCTTTTGATTGATCACAGCCCCAAAGTGGCTGAAAAAATCCGCATCTCTGGCGGCGGCAGGTGCAACTTCACCAACCGGCTCATCGATGTCAGTGCCCCGCACAAACATTTTTTAAGCGAGAACCCGCACTTCTGTCGCAGCGCCTTGTCACGCTACACCGCACAAGACTTTATTGACTTAATGCAGTCCTATGACATTCCTTTTCACGAAAAACACAAAGGGCAATTGTTTTGCGATCGGTCTGCCGAAGACTTGATTCAAATGCTTTTGAAAGAATGCGACAAAGGCGGCGTCTTGCGTTGGCAGGGTTGTGGCGTTAAGGCCATTTCGCAGACCGACAATGGCTATCAAGTCCAAACCGACCAAGGGCATGTTCAAGCCGGTGCCGTGGTGATTGCCACAGGTGGCTTGTCCATCCCCAAAATTGGCGCCACCGATTTTGGCTACCGCATTGCCGAGCAGTTTGGCTTGCGTTTGGTCACAAGAAGGCCGGGATTGGTCCCACTGACCTTTGATGACAAAGAGTGGGCACCTTATGCAAGTTTGGCGGGCCTGTCATTGCCCGTCAGCATTGAAACTGGCGCTAAAAAAACCCGCATGAGCTTTGACGAAGACCTGCTGTTCACGCACCGGGGTTTGTCGGGCCCGGCTGTTTTACAAATTTCCAGCTATTGGCACGAGGGACAGCCCCTCCATTTGAACCTGGCCCCCCAAGCAGACATCGAAGGCTCACTGATGCAAGCCAAGGTCCGGTCCAAAAAACTCATTGCCAACGAACTCGGTGCGTGGGTGCCCAACCGATTGGCCGATGCCTGGGTGGCCCAAGAC
>JBEDKQ010000149.1:0-7746 GCA_041172085.1 Pseudomonadota bacterium
GAAGTGGCTTTAGAAAACACACAAGTGTTGCAACGCGCTTTGCAGTATGCCAATTCATTTGGCTTCACCGTGTGGCTGCGCCCACAAGAATTGCATTTGGGCAAAGGCGTGGCTGCCAGCGGTCCTTTGGCGACGCGCATGGGTTTGTCGGGTGTGCCAGTAGCTGCCGAGACCATTGCCTTGCATACCATTTTTGAGTTGCTCAAAAGCATCAAAGCCCATGTGCACTTGTGCCGGATCAGCAGCGCTGCGGGCGTGGCGCTGATTCGCCAAGCCAAGGCAGAAGGCTTGTCTGTCACATGCGATGTCAGTATCAATTCATTGCACCTGACAGATGCCGATGTTGGTTACTTTGACAGCCGTGCACGCGTATCGCCACCGCTGCGTCAGCAGCGAGACCGCGATGCACTGCGCGAAGCCTTGGCCGATGGCACCATCGACGCTCTGGTTTCTGACCATAGCCCGGTGAGTGAAGATGAAAAAGCCTTGCCCTTTGCGGAAGCAGAACCCGGTGCGACCGGCCTTGAGCTCTTGCTCAGCTTGGCATTGAAGTGGTCGCAAGACAGCAAAGTGCCATTGCCTCGCGCCATTGCCACCATCACCAGCGAAGCCGCGCGCGTTCTGGGCAAAGACATGGGGCAATTGAAAGTGGGTGCGCAAGCCGACGTTTGCATCTTGGATCCTGAGGCCCATTGGCAAGTGACCGCTGACAACTTGCGCAGCCAAGGCAAATACACGCCCTTCTTTGGTTACGACCTGCCAGGCCGCGTGCAATGCACTTTGGTGGGCGGACAAGTGGCCTATCAAGCCTAAGCATGCGCGCAGCTCTCAAATTGCTGCGTGGCATTGGGCATGTGCTGGTGGGATGGGTCACCATCTATTTTCGGTTTCCACAACTGAGCCAGCAGCAACGTGACGCCCGCGTGCAAGTGTGGGCCATGCAACTCTTGCGCATCTGGGGCATTGACCTCGAGGTGCGCGGGCAGCCTGTTGTGTCGGGTCCTGCGCTCCTGGTTTGCAATCACATCTCTTGGCTTGATATCTTGGTGATCCATGCCACCCGGCACTGCCGCTTTGTGTCGAAATCGGAGTTGCGAGATTGGCCCGTGTTGGGCACCTTGGCCACTGGCGGTGGCACCTTGTACATTCAACGCGCGCAGCGCAAAGATGCCATGCGCATGGTCAAAGACATGGCACAAGCTTTGCGCAATGGCGATGTGTTGGGCGTGTTTCCAGAAGGCACCACGGGCGATGGCATTGGCATGCTGCCTTTCCATGCCAACCTCATTCAGTCGGCCATTGAAGCGGATGCCCCCATTCAACCCATGGCTTTGCAGTTTGTAGATTCTGCCTCGGGTCAGATCAGCATGGCTGCGCGCTACATTGACGATGACACCTTGTTGGCGTCGGTGTGGTCAACCTTGAATGCGCAAGGCTTAAAGGCCATTGTCAATTTTGGCCAGATGCAGACAGCTCAAGATCGCGATCGCAGGGCTTGGGCGCAAGACCTGCACCAAGAGGTTTTGTCACTCAAAAATAAGTGTATTGCGGCATGATTTTTGAGTTCCGACTAAGATGTTGACGGAGACAAAAACATGATTTCAAAAAATAGACGGCAATTGCTTTTGGCCACGGCAGCATCCACTTTGGCACCGTGGTCCAATGCGCAAAGCATTTATCCCAACAAGACCATTCGCTATGTGGTGCCAGTGGCTGCTGGTGGCGGCGCCGACATGATTGGCCGCGCCACTTGTGAGCGATTGACCAAAGTTTTGGGGCAAAGCATCATCATTGAAAACGTCTCTGGCGGCGGTGGTGCCATTGCGTGTCAAAACGTGGCCAAGAGCAACCCTGATGGCTACACCTTGTTGCAGGCCTATGTGGCCACACACGGCACATCGCCCGCAACGCGTAAATTAAATTACGACGCCCTCAAAGACTTCACCCCCGTAGGCATGATTGGAACCGCTCCCAATGTGTTTTGCGTCAATCCGGGCGTGCCTGCCAGCGATGTCAAAACATTTGTGGAATACGTACGCAAGCAGCCCGGCAAAATTGCCTATGGCTCTGCTGGCGCTGGTTCCTTAACGCACTTGGTGGGAGAGCTGTTCAAGCAGCAGACGGGCTTGTTCATGATCCACATTCCCTACAGAGGTGTTGCGCCTGCCAACGTCGATTTAATTTCTGGACAGACGCAAGCTTTATTTCCCAGCTTGGCAGGTGCGTTGCCACACATTCGAAGCGGCAGAATGCGTCCCTTGGCTGTGACGGGGCCCAAGCGCCATGAACTGCTCAAAGATGTGCCAACCTTTGAGGAGCTGGGTTACAAGGGCTTTGATGGGCAACAGTGGTATGGCATTGTCGGCCCTGCCGGCATGCCACAAGGTGTTGTCAAAACACTGAGCGATGCGCTTGCCCAAGTTTTGGCACAGCAAGACTTTAAGGACAAACTTTCTTCTGAAGCAGTGGCTTTGATGCCCTTGTCGCCCGACGCATTTTCAGCTTACATGAAGATCGACATTGAGCGTTGGACCAAGTTGGCGCGCGATCGCAAAATTGAGCTAGAAAGCTGACATATCAAGACAGTTGGCCGTTGCCTTTGGATGCCCATTCTGGATTCACACTTCAAGGTTCATTGATGTCTAGACTCGACCCATTGCCACCCGAAACTACGCCTGAGTTAAAAAATTACTTCGATTTTTTTCTAGGTACTTTGGGCTTTACGCCGAACAGCGTTTTAACCATGCAACGCAAACCCAAACTGGTTCAAGCTTTTGCCCAGTTGAATGCTGCCGTGATGGATCCTGAAGGCGAAGTTGATTTGGGTTTTAGACGCCTTATTGGCCATGTTGCAAGTCAGGCTTCAGGTTGTTTGTATTGCCAAGCGCACACCCTCTTAGGTGCTCACAACTTTGGGGTTTCTGAAGAAAAATTGGCAGATGTTTGGCAGTATTCAACCAGCCCCCTGTTCACAGAAAAAGAAAAGCTGGCACTTGATTTTGCTTTGGCTGCTGCTTCGCAGCCCAATGCCGTCACAGATGAACTTTTTGCGCTCATGAAACAGCATTGGTCAGACAGTCAGATTGTTGAGATTTTGGGTGTGGTGGCCATGTTTGGATTCCTCAACAGATGGAATGACAGCATGGCGACACCTTTAGAAGATGTGCCCAATGAGATTGCAGTCAAAACTGCGGGGCAAAGAACTTGGAATGCAGGCAAGCATCAGAGGTAGTTGCTTGCTTGGTGCCTCCGACAGGAATCGAACCTGTATCTAGCGCTTAGGAGGCACTCGTTCTATCCATTGAACTACGGCGGCGGAGGCTGAATTTTAGCCTTCAAACCTCTGAATTGGCCTTCCGGTGCGGCAAGATAGACTGGTATTCAGGACTGTTGTACCAAGTTTGGGCCGCTTCGCGACTTGCAAACTCAATCACAACGCGGCGATTGCCTTGCGCTGTGCCTTCGAGTTGTGTGCAGTCACCACCTCGAACCAAATATTTACCGCCGTATTGGGCCAATGTGGCAGGCACATGCTGCGAGTACTTGGTGTAACCCTCTGGGTTGTGAACCGTCACTTGCCCAATGATGTATGCCTTGGCCATGGTGTCTCCTGAATTTAAATAATTACTTGCTCATCATGCGCATCGCATCTTCCAACCCTTTGAGGGTGAGCGGAAACATGCGGTTGCTCATGAGTTGTTGTATCACAGCAATGCTTTGTCGGTATTGCCAAACCCCTTGTGGTTCTGGGTTGATCCAGGCAAATTTGGGGAAGGTGTGCGTTAGGCGTTGCAACCACTCGGCCCCGGCTTCTTCGTTGTTGTATTCCACACTGCCGCCGCGTTGCAAAATTTCGTAGGGGCTCATGGTGGCGTCGCCCACAAAGATCAATTTGTAGTCTTTTTTGTACTTGCGCAGAATGTCCCATGTCGGAAACTTCTCTGCATAGCGGCGCTTGTTGTTCTTCCACATGAAGTCGTACACGCAGTTGTGAAAGTAATAGAACTCTAAGTGCTTAAATTCTGCTTTGGCAGCCGAGAACAATTCTTCCACGCGCGCAATGTGATCGTCCATGGTGCCGCCCACGTCCATCAACAACAGCACCTTTACGTTGTTGTGACGTTCTGGAACCATTTTGATGTCGAGGTAGCCAGCATTGGCCGCTGTGGCGCGAATGGTGTCGGGCAAATCGAGTTCTTCAGCAGAGCCTTCGCGTGCAAATTTACGAAGACGGCGCAAGGCCACCTTGATGTTGCGCGTGCCCAGCTCTTGGGTGTCGTCGTAGTCGCGGTAGGCGCGTTGCTCCCACACTTTTACCGCACTGCGTTGTCCGCCTTTGCCGCCAATCCGAATGCCCTGGGGGTTTTGGCCGCCATTGCCAAAGGGGGAGGTACCGCCTGTGCCAATCCATTTGCTGCCACCTTCGTGGCGTTCTTTTTGTTCTTCGAGACGCTTCTTCAAGGTCTCCATCAACTCGTCCCAGCCCATTTTTTCAATGGCGGCTTTTTGCTCAGGTGTGAGTTCTTTTTCTAAGATTTTTTGCAGCCATTCCAAAGGCACTTCTTTGGTGAAGTCGGTCAGCATTTCAACGCCTTTGAAGTAGGCGCCAAAGGCCTTGTCAAATTTGTCGTAGTGCTTCTCGTCTTTCACCATGATGGTGCGACTCAAATGGTAAAAATCGTCAATGCTGCAAGCATCAGAAGCGGGGCCCACCACGTTGGCTTGCAGGGCTTCCAAGACGTTGAGGTACTCGCGCACAGACACCGGCAATTTGGCGGCACGCAGGGTGTAGAAAAAATCGATCAGCATGCTTCAGGCCTCGCGCGAACGACTGAGTTGGTAATCCAAGTGCGCCTTCACAGACGGCCACTCGGTGTTCAAAATGCTGTAGACGCAGGTGTCTCGCAGAGCACCGGCAGCATCAGGATGGTGGTTAATTTGATGGTTGCGCAACACGCCATCCAACTTGGCGCCCAAGCGCTCAATGGCGCGGCGGCTTTGTTGGTTGAAGAAGTGCGTTCTAAACTCTACGGCGTTGCAATGCAGTTGCTCAAAGGCATGGGTCAACAACAAGCGTTTGCATTCTGTGTTGAC
This sequence comes from Pseudomonadota bacterium, assembly GCA_041172085.1. Taxonomy (GTDB): domain Bacteria; phylum Pseudomonadota; class Gammaproteobacteria; order Burkholderiales; family Burkholderiaceae_C; genus Limnohabitans_A. The sequence goes on from JBEDKQ010000149.1 coordinate 5,095, forward strand.
TGGGCTGCGTTGCACGCTGGTGCGATACCAAGTGGAGCCAATTTCAACGCGGTAGTTGGCTGCATCGATGTTCATGTAGGTGCTCATGCCTACGGCTTTGCCGTTGACCAGAATGCTGAAGGGCAGCATGCTGCCTTGTTGGTGCAAGTTCAAACGCCGCGCAATTTCGTCGGCCATTTTTTCTGGCGTAGGAATGAAGGTGTACCAATGACGCCAAAGTTCACCATCTTTTACGGCTTCTACCAAATCGTCATGATGGGATGCAGTCAAAGGGACCAGCTCGGCGTGTTGTCCCTTGAGGTGAATGGTTTGAGTGAAAGGGTTTTGCGTGCTCATCATTTGTCTTTCGAAGAGCCTTTGTTGGCGCCGTCAGTGTTTGCATCGTCTTGGGCTGCCGATGCTTGCTGTGCCTGCCAACGTCTGGCCAATTGCAGTCCGAGCCCCCCACCTAAGCCCACCAACAAAATGCCGCCAATGCTGTCGATGCCATAGCCCGCTGCAAAAATATTCCAACCAAGAAGACGTCCGGCCCAAAACCCCAGCAGAGCGCCGCCGACAAAGCCGACAGCATCTGACAAACCTTCAGCGAGCAAATTGCGTGACATGTTGAATTAGCGGTTGCGCTGGTTCATGAACACCAGCTTTTCAAACAAGCTAACGTCTTGTTCGTTTTTGAGCAATGCGCCCACCAAGGGCGGCACGCTCACTTTTTGGTCGGCACTTTGCAAGGCTTCCAAAGGAATGTCTTCTGCCACCAACAGCTTGAGCCAGTCGAGCAACTCGCTGGTAGAAGGTTTCTTTTTGAGGCCAGGCAAACCGCGAACATCGTAGAAATTTTTCAACGCAACCGTGAGCAATTCTTTTTTCAAATTGGGGAAGTGCACATCCACAATTTGCTTCATGGTGTCGGCCTCTGGGAACTTGATGTAGTGGAAGAAGCAACGGCGCAAGAAAGCGTCGGGCAATTCTTTTTCGTTGTTGGAGGTGATGAACACCAAGGGGCGCGTTTTGGCCTTGATCAGCTGTCGTGTTTCGTAGCAATAAAACTCCATGCGGTCAATTTCGCGCAACAAGTCATTGGGAAACTCGATGTCGGCCTTGTCAATCTCGTCAATCAGAATGGCCACGGGTTCCTCGGATGTGAAGGCTTGCCAGAGCACACCTTTGATGATGTAGTTCTCGATGTTCTTTACTTTTTCGTCGCCCAACTGGCTGTCGCGCAGACGGCTGACGGCGTCGTACTCATACAAGCCTTGTTGTGCTTTGGTGGTGGACTTGATGTGCCACTGAATGAGTTTCAAACCCAGGGCTTCAGACACTTCTTCGGCCAACATGGTTTTGCCCGTGCCGGGCTCGCCTTTGACCAGCAAAGGGCGCTTCAAGGTGATGGCGGCATTCACAGCCAATTTCAAATCTTGTGTGGCGACGTAGTTGTCGGTACCTTGGAATTTCATGATGAACTAAATTGAGTGGTTAAGCTTGTTTTGATTGTGCGCGAGAAACAGGCGTTTGAGGGATGGGGTACACCGTCTTGAATGTCGCTTCAGTGACCGAATTCACCGTGCCATCGCCAGATTGAACGCTTGTTTTAACGGCTCAGTCCTTGGTGGCATGTCTTTGCACGCAATCGATGTACACATTGCCATCCGGCATGCGGCCCGAACGCTGGCTTTCATAAATCATGCGGCCCAGGCATTCCATGGTGGCATGGTGCGCTTCGTGCAAGGAGTTTCTCTTGTGCGTGAGCAACTCCACGGCTTGGCGAATACCTCGGGGTTGGTCAATGCTGCACTGCTCGCTGATGGACAGGTGCATGGACAAATGCAAAAACGGATTTTCTTTGGTGGGGTCAACGTTCAGCATGCTGGCCAATGCCGCATCAACGTCCGAGAATTCGGCGTGGTATTCGGGGTGCTCGTCAATCCATTGGCTGGCAAGAATCTCAATGGGCTCTAGCGTAGCGCCTGAACGGGCTTTGGCATAGGTGCCACAGAAGAATCTGCGCACATCGGCTTGGGAGGGTTGTATCAGCATGGCAACATTGTGACCCAAGGGCAATTCAGGTTAAGGTGGCGGGGAAGCTTTAGGGACAATCACGACTTGAATTTAGAACAAACATGCACTATATTGCATGATTCTTGAAAATCCTCACATTAACTGCAAAGAGCCACTATGAGTTCCAACATCACCCAAGCCTTTATTTGTGACGCCATCCGCACGCCTTTCGGCCGATATGGAGGCGCTTTGTCCAGCGTTCGTACCGATGATCTGGGGGCCATCCCTATTCGTGCCCTGATGGCACGCAACCCCCAAGTCGATTGGGCCGCCGTCACCGATGTGTTGTACGGCAACGCCAACCAAGCCGGCGAAGACAACCGCAACGTGGCGCACATGAGCAGCTTGCTGGCAGGCTTGCCCATTGACGTACCGGGCGCCACCTTAAACCGCTTGTGCGGCTCTGGTTTGGACGCTGTGGGTTCAGCCTCACGGGCAATCAAGTCAGGTGAAGCCGGTTTGATGATTGCAGGCGGTGTAGAGAGCATGAGCCGCGCACCATTTGTGATGCCCAAAGCTGAGTCTGCTTTTAGCCGGGCCAATGCCGTCTACGACACCACCATTGGCTGGCGCTTCGTCAACAAATTGATGAAAGAA
>JBEDKQ010000150.1:0-10168 GCA_041172085.1 Pseudomonadota bacterium
ACCAGCCAAAGCCTTAGAAGCCGCTGTCTCGCAAATGGAAGCCCTCTCCCAAAGCGCCTGGTAACGCCTAACTTAGAGAAATTTAATTGGGGTCAGATCAACATTAATTTGGTCAATCGAAGGGGATAAAGCCTAAGGGGGCTGAACGATTTCTGGTACTCCAGTATGAGGAAGCCCCCTTAGGCTTTATCCCCTTTGATTGGAAATTAATGTTGATCTGACCCCGATTAAATTTATTGTTACAGTTGATATTTACAGTTTTGGTGTTAATATAAATGCATGTCCAAAACTTTCAGTCTTGATGAACTCTGCACCCTCACCGATTTGCCTAAACGCACGGTGCGGTACTACATGCAAATGGGGCTGGTTGACCGGCCCATTGGCGAGACCAGAGCGGCCCATTACCTGGCCGCTCACCTAGACCAGCTTTTAAAGGTCAAACAACTCTCAGACGCTGGTATTTCCCTAGAGCGAATTGCAGAAATTCAAAACGGAGAAGAACTCCCCCTTCCAAGAAAAGCCAGAAAGCCTGGCGACATCCAAGTCAAAAGCCACGTGCACGTAGCCCCTGGCATTGAGTTGCAAATTAGCCCCGAAGAAGCCGACATGAGCCCAGAGCAAATCCGCGCGCTCGTTAAAGCAGTCATGAAAACCATTCAAGAGATCAAGGCCTAACCATGTACGAAGAACAAGAAAACTGCAGCCTCACCTGCGACGGCGAAGAAGTTGCCATGAAATCTGTGCACGTGCACGGCAAACTCGATGGCCTACTTTTAAGAATGAAGGTCAGGCAAACGTACACCAACGACACAAACCAATCGCTCGAAACCGTCTACACCTTTCCACTGGCCTGGGGCGCAACGCTACTCAACTTGGCGGTAGAGCTGAATGGCAAAAGGCTCAACGGCACCGTCATAGAAAAGAAACAAGCCGTTAAACAATACGAAAAAGCCATCGACAACGGCGACTCCCCCATCATGGTTGAGCGTTCTGGCCGCGGCCTTTACACCGCCAACTTGGGCAACCTGCTACCCGGCGAAACAGCCGTCATTGAAATTGAATACGCCCAGTTGCTCAACTTTGAAACCGACCGCATCAGGCTCAACATTCCAACCACCATTGCCCCGCGCTATGGCAACCAGCACACACAAGGCCAACTGCCGTCTCACCAAACCACGGCAGCCAGCGGCCTGGTGGAATACGGCTTCTTCATGACCCTAGACATCAAGGGCACGGCGGCCAAAGGCATTGTCAGCAGCCCTACTCACCCCATTAAAACAAGCAAAACTTTTGATGGCATCAACGTGCAACTGGGCAAGCAAGCCTTTCTAGACCGCGATTTTGTGTTGCTCATTGACGACCTCAAAGGCGAATCCTTTTGCATTGCGGGCCCCGACACCGAAGGCAGCAATACAACCGCCATCATCACCAGTTTCTGCCCCAAACTGCCCAATGCAAAGCCCAGTGCATTAAGACTCAAAGTGCTCTTAGATTGCTCCGGTTCCATGGCTGGCGACAGCATGAACCAAGCGCGCGTGGCACTCAAGCACTTGTTCAAACAACTGAACGAAGACGACAGCTTTGCCTACACACGCTTTGGCAGCAGCATCGACCGCGTCACCAAAAAGATGACAATGGCCTACAGCGAGCGCATTCAAACATTGCTCAGCATCCTCGACAAAACAGAAGCTGACTTGGGCGGAACCGAGTTGGGCATGGCCATGACCGATGTGTTCAACATGAACGCCAACGGCAGACCGCGCAACAGTCCAGAAGTCACAGATTCAGCCGACGTGTTGCTCATTACCGATGGCGATGTTTGGAACATTGAAAACATTTTGGCGTCCGCGCGCATCAGTGGCCATCGCGTTTACACCATTGGCGTGGGCAGTGCGCCTGCCGAAAGTTTGTTGCGAGAGCTTGCCAAGGACACGGGCGGTTCTTGTGAGTTTGTAACCCCTCGCGAAGACATGCGCAGCGCGGTAGACCGCATGCTCAACAGAATGAGAAGCGCACAAGAAGTGCGCTTTGCCATCAAGTGGAATGCCACTGAAGACCAACACAAAAATCACGAATGGGCCAGTACCCTGCCGCCTCAATTGATCGATGGCGAAACGGTGCACTTGTTTGCCAGACTGCCCGCCAAAACAGAAAAGCCCCCTGTCCTCATTTGCAAAACTTTGGTCAAAGAAGTTGAGCAAGAAGTCAGTAGCGCCAAGCCCACCAGCATCACCTGGGACACCGAAGGCATTGTGGCCAGACTTTGCGCTGCAGCTCAAATTGGCGAACTGACAGAGGGTAAAGCAGACTCCAAACTGGCCAAGTCTTTGGCCATCAAATACCAATTGGTGATCCAACACACCAACCTGTTCTTGCTGCACGAGCGTGCAGAAGAAAACAAAGCAAATGGTTTGCCCCAGTTACAACAAGTGGCGCAAATGCAGGCAGCAGGCTTTGGCGGGTATGGTTCTGTCAATCGCGCAGCGCCCAACATGTTAGTCTTGCGAACGGGTTGCAATTCAGAACCTTTTGCAATCTCAGAATGCTTGTCTGCGTCAAGCTTAGGCGGCGACTATGGCCGTCTCAATACACCCAGCGTATGGCGCACCAACCGAACACAAGCCTCCGACAAAGTGAACAGCATGTCCTCAGCAGGCATGGACGACATCGAAATTCCAGCGTTCTTACGCAAGCAAAGTGACTCGCTTGATCTAAGCGCCCAAAGCTCTACAAATTCAGCAAGCCATGTCAAATCCGCTGAGTCAATGGACGCCTCTTTAATGAGCCAGTTGGTTAGCAAGGTTAAGGATTGGGTTGCACCCAGTACCCCCACTCAGCCCAAGACTCTCACCGATGAAGACTGGTCAGCACAAACCAAGCCACCAGAAGCCACCCGGGTCGACATTGCAGTTGCTTTGAACAAAGCTTCCTTGCAAACCACATCGTTCCGCATTGCCTTACAGCAAACCCTGAAGATCAACATTCCCAGCAACTATGCTGCATTCATCATTGACCTCACAAAGGTGACCAAGGACAGCGCTACAAGCTGGGCCTTGTTGTTTGAGTGCCTATTTGGCGACATTGACCAATCGGGTTTGCTCGATCAACATGCCAAGCGCTTGCTCAGAAGCCAACTCAAATTGGCAACAGAAGACATGCGAGACCACGCACAACTTCTTTACTTGAACAAAATAGGCAATGCCGTTTCTGAGGTGAACATGCAGCGTGCATCATGACCACACGCATTGACCATGATTGCTTTGTGATTTGCTTGGAGGGTATCGTTCACAAACTGGGCGTAAGCAAACCCTCGTGCCAAGCGCGTAGGCCCTTGCGCCATGGCCGCGCAAGAATCGTCAAAACCATACAAAGGCAGTATGTCCAACTCGCCTAAAAGATAAGTTGCTGGCCGGGTACTCAATTGACGTTTCAATTGTGCATCAGCAAGGCCCGTGGCATAGCCTTTTTTATTCTCCAAACCGTATGGCCATTGGTTAAAGGCTGTACAAGAATTTCTGTCTTTGAACGTGACAAATGCAGCATCGGGCGTCTTAGATGGAACTGGCACATAGCCAGGTGCATCGGCAGATACACCAGAGGGAACGGCGGATTTGGTGGGTCTTAACGCTTCTGGATAGGTGTAAGACGATGGGTTTCCCACCACATAAGACACTTGGATGCGTCGCTCCAAAGCTAATTTTTCATGCATTTGATTTGCGAATTGGTAGCGGTTGACATATTGCCCCCCCGCAGAATGACCCGCAATGACGATTGATTTGAGATTTGGAAACACCTTGTCGTTGGACAACTTCAACAAAATGGCGTCCATGAAACTGAAGGAGTTCAACTCAGTGCCGGGCACATTGGCACGGTTGCCACCACTGCGCCAACTTTCAGAACCAGAACAAACCCAGCCCACTTCTTTAGTGTCCAATTGATCCAAACAAGATTTGCCATTGTTGGATGCGAAGCGAGGCGAAATGATCAAGGTATTGTGCAGCGCATCGGCCAAAAAACCTGCGGCCAGCATATGCCGAAAGTAGCCATCAGCGTTACGACCTTGGCCATGAACGACCACGACCACTTTTTCTATTTTTTCATTCAGGCTGGTGAGCGCGTGCGTTCGATAAACCAAGCCGCGACTGCCATTGGCATCCAAAGTGACCCATTCAGAACAAGTGGTTTGCGCCTTGAGGCATGGCGCAGTATCGGCCGCAGACACATGCGCAGTCAGCAGCAACATGGCAGCGGTTGCAAAAAAATTCTTGATGTTTAGAAATTTCATTTGAAGCCCCATAAGCTGTCTAGACGCTGCGTGATGGACGACTTTATCAACAGACACAAAAAAAGCACCGAGTGTTGAGACAGGGTGCTTGATGTTGAGAAGAATGTTGGTAGGCGCGATTGGACTCGAACCAACGACCCCCACCATGTCAAGGTGGTGCTCTAACCAGCTGAGCTACGCGCCTACAAATTCAGCCAATTCAGCCCGCATTGTAGCATCAAAAATTGACCCTTTTGAAGCTGCACCAACAAAGTCCAAACTCAGCCCTAATTTCGCCTGACCTGCCCCACGCCAGGCACGGATTTGACACTCTGCATCACCCGCTTTAAGAGGGATGCATCGGCCACCTCTACCGTAAAGGTCATCCAAGCCGTGCCTTTGACAGACTGGGTTTGCACCCCCACCACATTCATCTTTTCCTTGGCAAAGACCTCAGAAATATCTCGCAGCAACCCCTGCCTGTCGGATGCCTCCACCGACACCTCAACGGGGTACAACAAGGTTTGACCCGGTTTTTGAACGCCCCAGCGTACTTCGATCACCCGCTCGCCGTGCTTAGAAAGCAAGGATTGAAAGTTGCGGCAATCGTCGCGGTGAATGCTGACCCCTTTGCCGCGCGTCACAAAACCACTGATGGCATCGGGCGGCGCAGGTCGGCAGCATTTGGACAATTGTGTCAGCAACGAATCGACGCCCACCACCAACACACCCGACTGCGACTTGGGCGGCACCACCCTGGATTTTTTGAGCAGCACAAAATCATCGGGCTGCATCACGGGCTCGGGCGGCCGCAGAAACACCTCGATGTTGCGCAAGGAAAACTCATCTTTGCCCACCGTTTCAAACAAGGCTTCGGATGACTTAAATCCCAAATCAGAAGCCAGGTCTTCTAGCTTGATGGACGTCTTGCCTTCACGCTGCAAAATTTTCTCTACGGCTTCTCGCCCTTTGGCAATGTTCTCATGCGTAATTTGCGCATTGAACCAAGCGCGTACTTTGGCCCGTGCGCGGTGACTGGCCAAGAAGCCCAGTTCGGTGTTCATCCAATCGCGCGAAGGACCGCCCTCCTTCACTGTGGTGATTTCTACGGTCTGACCATTTTGCAGGGGCGTGTTCAAAGGAATCATCACACCGTCGGCTTTGGCGCCGCGGCATCTGTGACCCAAGTTGGTGTGCACGGTATACGCAAAATCAATGGGCGTTGCGCCTTTGGGCAATTCCACAATGGCGGCGTTGGGTGTGAGCACATAGATGCGATCGTCAAACAACGCCGAGTCATCGGAAGATTGGCCCGCAGCATTTACTTTGTCTGAAGAAGCCACTGAAGCAGGCCCACCGGCCTCTGACGACATCTCGCGCTCCCAGGCCAACAACTGACGCAGCACTGCAATCTTGGCGTCGTAATCGCTGTTGGCACTGACGCCCACATAGCCTTTGGCACCGGCTTCTTTGTAGGCCCAATGCGCCGCCACACCATGTTCGGCATGGTCATGCATGCCTTGTGTGCGAATTTGAATTTCAATGGGCCGCCCGCTTTCATCTCGCACCACGGTGTGCAAAGACTGATAGCCATTGGGTTTGGGCTTGGCAATGTAATCGTCAAACTCAGAGGCAATAGGCACGAAGCGCGAATGCACCCAACTGAGCGCCTCATAACAATCGGCCACGTTGGGCACAATGACGCGCATGGCGCGAATGTCAAACACCTGCGAAAAGTCGAGTGACTTGCCGCGCATTTTTTTCACAATGCTGTAAATGTGTTTGGGCCGGCCTTGCACAGAGGCTTTGATGTTTTGCGCCGCCAATTCTGTTTGCACTTGTTCGCGCAAGCGCTGCATGTTGCTCTCGCGCTCTACGCGTTTTTCGTCTAGCAGTTTGGCAATTTGCTTGTATGTATCGGGCTCTAAGAATCGAAAAGACAAATCTTCCAATTCCCATTTAATTTCCCAAATGCCCAGTCGATTGGCCAAGGGGGCAAACACTTGCAATGACTCTTTGGCCAAACTGGCAGGTACCGCTTGTTTGCTGCTTGCAAAGTAGCGCAAGGTTTGCAAACGCGATGCCAAGCGCAACATGATGACGCGCAAATCTTTGCTAAATGCCAGCAACATTTTGCGCACGTTTTCAGTTTGCGCACGCGGGTTGTCTTGCAACTGCGCTGCCGAAGTGGCCGTGCGCGACAAGCGCTGTACTTCCACCAACTTGGTGGTTTCGACGGCAAGCGATGCAAACTCGTTGCCAAAAGTTTTGGCAATGACCTCGTGCGGGCGGCTAAGGTGCGGGCACGTATAGACCAAATAACTGGCGGCCTTCACATCGTTGCCACTGTTCATGGTGTCCAAAATGGCCACTACTGCATCGGCATGGGCGAGCATGTTCTCGCCGGTGTCTAGCAACTCACCGGACAAAAAAGGTTTGGCAAAAGCCCTTGCCCGAACCAGAATGTCTTCGACTTCCAAACTCATGCACGCAATTCCAAAAACGCCAACACGATGTCAATTTGATCTTGGTGCGTAAGGGTGGGCGCATGGCCAACACCTGCTATGGTGGCCACTTGCGCGCGCGGTCCGCGCTGTGTCATGGCCTTTACAGCATCCACGCTTAGGAGCTCAGATTGCGCACCATGAATTAACAAAGTTTTGCAGCGCACGGCATCGTAGATTTGCCACAACATGGCCTCGCCCGCTTTGGTGGCCTCTTCAGTGACCGCCCTGATGGGCACGCGCAATTGCGGGTCGTAGTGCAAACAATAGGCACCATCGTCCAAACGCTTCACCATGTGCTGTGACAAGGCCAGCCACTCGGCGGGTGTATGTGGGCCAAACGCCTTTGAAACTTCCCACATGGCATTGGCAGCATCCTGCACTGACGCAAAGCGCCCTACCTCGCCCACATAGGTTTGCATGAATTGAATAGACTTCCACGACACTGGTGGCCCAATGTCGTTGAGTACCAAATTGCGAATGGGCACAGGCATGTCTTGCGCCGCCAACAACATGCCAATGACGCCGCCCATGCTGGTGCCCACCCAGTCCAAGCGCTGAACAGGGTGCTGGCTGTTCAAGCTTTGAATGAGCACCGCCATGTCGCTGGCGTATTGAGGAAATTGATAGCCCATTGGGTCTGGCAACCAATCGCTGCGGCCGCGCCCCACCACATCGGGGCAAATGACACGCACGGGCGGCAATTGCGCTGCTTCGGCAGCGGCCTCCAAGGCCTGCGCCAAAATGTCAAAGTCACGCCCTTGCCTGGTTAAGCCGTGCACGCAAAACACCACATGCGCGGCATTGGCAGGTCCCCAAGAGACATTCTGACATGTAATTTCACTTCATTCAAGCGCAACTGTCAGGCCCACGTGGCCTAGTCGCGCCATAATCAACTTTTCCACATCGTAAATCATTCGGAGATCAGCATGCTGAAAGGCAAAACCGCACTCGTGACAGGCTCAACCAGTGGCATTGGCTTGGGCATTGCCAAAGCCTTGGCCAAACAAGGTGCCAACATCGTTTTAAACGGCTTTGGTGACCATGCCGGCCCCGAGGCAGAAGTGGCGGCTTTGGGCGCCAAAGTGGCCTATCACGGCGCCGACATGACCCAGCCCGCCGAAATTGAAGCCATGGTGAAGTTTGCCGAAGAAAAGTTTGGCCGCGTCGATATTTTGGTCAACAACGCTGGCATTCAGCATGTGTCTCGCATTGAAAACTTTCCAGTTGAGCGCTGGGATGCCGTCATTGCCATCAACTTGTCCAGCGCCTTTCACGCCACACGCGCCGTGTTGCCGGCCATGCAAAAGGCCAACTGGGGCCGCATCATCAATGTGGCTTCGGTTCATGGCTTGGTGGGCTCTGCCGAAAAATCGGCCTATGTGGCCGCCAAGCACGGTATCGTAGGCTTGACCAAAGTCACGGCCCTAGAAAACGCCACCTCAGGCGTCACTTGCAATGCCATCTGCCCAGGCTGGGTGCTCACACCCCTGGTTCAAAAACAAGTGGACGCAAAGGCAGAAGCCTTGGGCCTTAGCAACCAAGCCGCTACCGAATTGTTGTTGGGCGAAAAAGAGCCTTCCAAACAATTCACCACTCCCGAAGAATTGGGCGAGTTGGCTGTGTTTTTCTGCTCGGCTGCTGGCAACAACATTCGCGGTGTGGCTTGGAACATGGACGGTGGTTGGGCTGCACAGTAAGCAGCCTGCCCAATTCAAATACCATCCTCTCAAATGCCACCTTCAAGGTGGCATTTTTGTTCAGGGCTTGTGAATCAACACCACAGCCCTGGCTTCCATGCTGAGGCCCTCGCCCACAGGACCCATTTTTTCGGCTGTTTTGGCTTTGACATTGACTTGCGATTCGGTCACACCTAAAGCCTTTGCAATAGAGGAGCGAATGTCAGAACGGTGCGGCGACAACTTGGGCGCTTGGGCCACGATGGTGCAATCGACATTGCCCAATTGCCAGCCCAACTGCTTGACATGGTCGTGCGCTTTTTTCAAAAGCACCACAGAGTTGGCACCCTTGTAGGTGGCATCGGTATCGGGAAAATGTTGCCCAATATCGCCCAAACCGGCAGCACCCAACAAGGCATCGGTAATGGCGTGCAACAACACGTCGGCATCGGAGTGGCCCAACAAACCTTTTTCGAAAGGTATTTGCACCCCGCCCAACATGAGGGGACGGCCTGCTACCAAGGCATGCGTGTCCCAACCTTCACCAACTCGAATGTTCATGTTCTGCTCCCAAGCAAATCTTCCGCAAAAGCGAAGTCGGGTGGATAAGTGACTTTGAAATTGTAGGGACTGCCTGCCACCAACTTGGGTGCAAAACCAGCCATCTCCATGGCGCTGGCTTCGTCAGTGATGCCCTCAAAATTTTCTGCAAGCTTGGCTTGCAGCGCTGCATGCAAAGGACCCGCTTTGAACATCTGGGGCGTTTGGGCCAACCATTTGTCTTGGCGTGGCAAGGTTTGGCTGACGCGGCCGTTGACTGCAGACTTTAAGGTGTCTGGCAAAGGCAAGGCCAGCAAGCCACCCACGTCATCGTCTTGGCATGCGTCAATCAAGCGGTTAATTTCTACATTGGTAATAAGGCACCGAGCAGCGTCGTGTACCAAAATCCAATCGTGGGCTTGTAAACCTTCTGGGTTGTTTTGGCCTTGTTGAAGCAATGCAGACAAGCCATTGAAAACAGACTCTGCCCGAGTAGCGCCACCACAATGGATGCGCAGAAAATGGCCAGGCCATTCTGGGGCTTGAGGCCAGGGGTGCGCATCGTCTGGCGACACCACCACCACCACTTGTTGCAATCGCTTAACAGAGCCCAAAGCTGCCAAGGTGTGCATCACCATGCTTTTGCCTGCAATCAATTCGTATTGCTTTGGCTTGGGGGTGCCCGCACGCGACCCTGAACCAGCGCACGGCACCAAGGCAAAACACCGCGAAGCCGCAGCATTGGGTGCAGCTTGGGTATCGCCTTGAAGGCTTGCGGACGCTAGTGGATTCACGGTGCTGACTGATTGGGGACCATTACGCCAACTATACTATCGCAGTTCATGCAATTACCCGCGCTTAGTCTAGGAAAACGCTTCACCCTGCCCCGTCCCATGGGATCGGCAGACGCTGTGCTATTGGCCCAATTGGCCGAACGAGAAAAAGCCCAAGGCCGGCTTACCGCCGTTGTAACGTCAGATGCCGCAGACACCCAGCGCTTGCTAGACGAAGTTGCCTTCTTTGCGCCCGGTCTGCGCTGCGCCATTTTTCCAGACTGGGAAACGCTGCCCTACGACACGTTCTCACCCCACCAAGACCTGATCAGCGAACGCTTGGCCACTTTGTGGCGCATCAACCAGCGCGACAAAGCCGAAGGCGCCGACCTGGTGTTCATTCCCGCC
>JBEDKQ010000151.1:0-5655 GCA_041172085.1 Pseudomonadota bacterium
GGTTCAGGCTTACAACACAGGGTCGGTCAAAGTCGCTGAATTGCCCAAAACCTACGAAGACCTGCTCGATCCCAAATGGAAAGGCCGTTTGGGCTATGAAGTTGAAAACATCGATTGGTTCGTCACCGTGGTTAAGTCCATGGGTGAAGCCAAAGGCCTTCAGTACTTTCGCGATTTGGCCAGTGGCAACGGCATTTCAGTGCGCAAAGGCCATACCAATTTAACCAACATGGTGGCTGCCGGTGAAGTGCCTGTGGCCCTCACGGTTTACAACTACATGCCCGAGCAGCTGAAGAAAAAAGGCGCACCCATCGATTGGTTGGTGCTACAGCCTGCGGTGGTTCGGGGCAATGCGGTGGGCGTCATGAAGAATGCCAAAAACCCAGCGGCTGCTGCATTGTTCATGGATTATTTGCTGGGTGAAGGTCAGCAAGCTTATGCAGACTTGGCTTACTTGCCCGCCAACACCAAAATTAACTCATCGTTGCGCAATTACAAAATGTTGGTGGTCGATCCCCAAGAAAGTTTGGACGGCCGCGACAAGTGGCGCAAGCTGTACGATGAAATTATCATGCGCGGAGCCAAGCCATGAGTACAACACAAGCCACGGCTGAGCAAGCCATGCCAATGTCCAAACTGGACATTCGCAACATGGGCCTCATTACCTTGGGCCATTCGCTGACGCATTGGTATCCCGCTACTTTTTTCATGTTGTTGCCGCTCATTGGCAACGAAATGGGCCTGACCTACAGTCAAATTGGCTTCATCATGACGTGCCAATATGCTGCGGGTGCCATCTCCAACGTGCCCGGCGGCATGTTGGTAGACGTGTGGGGAAAGAAGGGCCAGTTGATGGCCCTTTCGCTTTTTTGGGTGGGCTTTCCCTACCTCATGATGGGCTTCAGCTCTCAGTACTGGATGCTGCTCATTTGCGTGATGCTGGTGGGCATTGGCAACAATTTGTGGCATCCCACCGCCATTCCTTTGCTCGGCAGCATGTTCCCCAAACGCAAGGGTTTGGCGCTGTCGTTGCATGGCATGGGTGGCAATGTGGGTGATGCGTTGGCGCCCTTGGCGGTTGGTGCACTTTTGACCACTTTGTCATGGCGCGAAATTGTGGTGCTCAATGTGGTGCCTGGCGCTGCCATGTCGATGCTCATTTTGTTTTTCTTGGGCACCATGACTTTTGCACCCAAGCAAAAAGCAAAAACGCCAGTTGAAATGAGTGATGCAAACCCATCAAATGCCGTCAATGTGGCAGATTCAAAAGGTCAAAGCATGCGCAGCTATGTTGCGGGACTGCGCACCTTGATGCAAACACCGGGATTGTTCTTGCTTACCCTCAGCTCGGGTTTTAGATCGATGACGCAGGGCACCTTGCTCACCTTCCTGCCTTTGTATTTGGCCAATGAAATGCACTACAACGTGTTTTGGGTGGGCGTTGGCATGGCCTTGTTGCAATTGACTGGCTTCATTGCCGCGCCCATTGCAGGCCATTTGTCTGACACCATGGGCCGCAAGAACATTTTGATGGTGTCGTTTGGCATGAGCGGCGTGGTCTTGTTGCTCATGACCTTTGCAGGCGGCTCGCCTTGGTTTGTGTTCCTCATCGCTGTGTTGGGATTTTTCCTTTATGCAGCCCGGCCCATCATGCAGGCTTGGATGCTAGATGCCACACCTAAAAACATGGGCGGCACTGCCATCGGTTTGATGTTTGGCATGCAATCCGGTGCGCAGGCCATCGCGCCTATCTTGGGCGGCATTGTGGCCGACCAGTATGGCCTCCTGGCCGCTTTCTATTTGTTGGCAGCCACCATCATCGTTGCCAACATCTTGGTGGTCTGGATTCCCGCTCAATCAAAGGATGCCTCACATGCATGAACAGAACAAGCCCGCAAGCGCTGAATCTGAATCTAAAAAATCAGCGGCCACTTCTGGCCGTCGTGATTTTCTCAAAGGCGTTGCCACGGCTTCAGCGGCCGGTGTGGCCATGGTTCAGCAAGCTCAAGCGGCTGCCCCCGCTGTCAATGCTGCCGCAGCCAAGCTTAGTGATGTCGATGCCAAAGCCGTAGAAAGTGGGCGCCTCATTCCAAGGCCTGGCTCCGACTTCATGGTCGATGTGATCAAGAGTTTGAACTTGGAATATGTTGCCGCCAACCCGGGCTCCAGTTTTAGAAGTTTGCATGAATCTGTCGTCAACTACGGCGGCAACAAAGCGCCTGAATTGATCACCTGTTTGCACGAAGAATCGTCCGTGGCCATTGCACATGGTTATGCCAAAGCAGCAGGCAAACCGATGGCGGTCATGGCGCACGGCAGTGTGGGCTTTCAACATGCGGCCATGGCCGTTTACAACGCCTGGTGCGACCGTGTACCGCTCATCATGTTTGGTGGCAACGGCATCGATGCCGACAAGCGCAGGCCAGGCACTGAGTGGTCCCATTCGGTGCAAGACCCTGCACTGTTGCTTCGTGATTATTTGAAATGGGACGATGCACCCGGTTCGTTGCAGCATTTTGCTGAATCTACTGTGCGCGCTTACCGCGTGGCCACCACCGGCCAAATGGGTCCGGTGGTCATCATGGCCGACATTGATTTGCAAGAAGACGCCATTCATGGCAAAACGCCCACCATTCCCAAACTGCGCCCCGCTTTGCCACTGCAAGGCGATACAGGCGCACTTCAAGAAGCCGCCAAACTGTTGCTGAATGCCAAGAACCCGGTCATCTTGGCAGACCGTGCAACCCGCAACCAAGAGGGCGTCAAGGCGCTGGTGAAATTGGCAGAAAGTTTGCAAGCACCCGTGGTTGATTTGGGTGGGCGCATGAATTTTCCCAATACACATCACCTGTGCTTGAGCGATCAAAAGCGCGCATTGGTGCGCGATGCCGATGTCATTTTGATGTTGGAGGTGTTCGACCCTTGGGGTCAAGTCAATGGCTTGAGCGATCCCTTCAAAACTGTACGTCCAGAAGCCAAGCCCGATGTGAAAATCATCACCATTGGCATGAACGATGTGTCCATTCGGTCCAATTACCAAGACTTCCAGCGATTTTTGTCGGTTGAGATGGCCATCCCTGGTGAAGCGCAAGCTTCTATGCCCATCCTCACAGACTACATTTTGAAGAACGCCAGCGCCGCGCAAAAAGCCAGTTTTGAAGCGCGCAAAGAGCCCCTGAAAAAGCGCTGGGACAAGCAACTTCAAGATGCCAAAGCAGGTGCCGCATTGGGCTGGGATTCAACGCCCATTAGCACCGCCCGTTTGGCCATGGAAACCTTTGAGGTGATCAAGAACGAGCCTTGGTGTTTGGCTGTGAGCGATCGCATTGCATGGGCGCGCAAGTTGTGGCCCACCACTGAATACCATCAAATGTTGGGCGGTTCTGGCGGTCAAGGTGTGGGCTATGGCCTGCCAGCGTCGGTGGGTGCTGCTTTGGCCAACAAAACCTTGGGCCGCATGACAGTGACATTCCAGCCCGATGGCGACTTGTTGTACGCACCAGGTGCACTGTGGACCGCAGCGCACCACAAAATTCCGTTGCTCATGGTGATGCATAACAACGGTGGTTATTACCAAGAGGTGATGCACCTGCAGCGCATGGCGTCACTGCACAACCGCCGCACCGACCAAGCTTGGATTGGCAACAGCTTGCGCAACCCCGACATTGACTACGCCAAAATTGCACAGGGGATGGGTGTTTGGGCAGAGGGACCGATCAAAGATCCAGCCCAGCTGAAGGGTGCTTTACAGCGTGCACTTGCAGAGGTTAAGCAAGGTCGTCCCGCTTTGCTCGATGTGGTTTGCCAGGCGCGTTAATTCAATCTAAGTTGAAGGGCTTGGTTTGTATTTCAACTAGCGCATGGCATTGCTCAGCAAAGGAATCTTTGCCGCAGCGGGGCTGGCCTGCATGTTTTCAACATAAGCGTACAAGTCTTTTAGCTGCACATCGTTGATGTTTTGCACGGAATAGCGCGGCATCAAGTTGCGCGGTGTTCGCAGCTGCAATTCAAATGCGACAAAGGGCGTTGGGTTGGGAAAAATTTGCGGGCCTGCATTGCGCTCACCCCCCTGCCCGTTGGTGCCGTGGCAGCTGTAGCACTGGTGTTGCATGTAAAGTTTCTCGCCCCGCTTGGCGGCATCAACATCGGCAGCGTTGGCAACAACACCGATGGCAAGACTGGTTAGCACACTTAAACCTGCGAAAGTCGTCTTCATTTCTCATTCCTGATTAGACAAGAAAAAAGCAGGTGCTCCGTGAAGAACACCTGCTTGCTCATGGCACCTAAGTGCTTAGATTAGAAGCGAGCTTGAATGCCCACTGCTGCTGCGTTGATGGTGCCGCCGCCGATGGCTGTGCGGCCAGCACCACTGCCCAGGGAAATGCTGGCACCTGAGTTAGCAGTGCCCTTGGCTGCCAATGCGAAGATGGCAAAGTTGCGGTCCAAGTTGTACTTAGCACCAAAGCCTACCAAATTACCACCCAAACCTGCTGTAGAGCAAGAGATGGTGCCATTCAATGTGCAATTGCCTGCAGCATTGTTGGCGTATTGAGCGGCCAATGTGATTTGGCTGTTCAAGTCGTATTCGCCGGTGACTTGGTAAGTCGTGGTTTTGTAGCTTTGGAAGCCGTTGGCTTGCGCTGAAGTTTCTGTGTACTTCAAAGTAGAAGTATCAGCACCCACGCGAACACCTTTGGCGCGGTAGCCAAAAGACAGGCGAGTGGCGGTGTCTTTGGAACGCAAACCTGCTGGTGCGTTGTAAATGGATCCGGCAGTGGCAGTAGAGGCTGCACCAGAGACTGAGTAGTAGTCATCATGAACTTCTTGTGCCAAACCTACGTAATAAGTGTTATCGGTCCAGTTGATACCAGCTGAAGACAAAGCAGCATTTCTAGTGGCTGTTTTGGAGGGGTCTTGGCGCAAAGAGTAACCAACTTCAAAACCATTGAGGCGTGGGCTGGCCCACAGCAGTTGACCATTGATGCGGGTGTTGAACGACGTGGAAATTCCTTTGTTGCTCCATGTTGGATTGGAGGCCACGTTGGCGCTGGACACAAAGTTGCTAGAAGAGACGCCCAACATGCGAACCTTGTCGCCGTTTTGCTTGTAATAAGTGTCTTGTTGACCGGCTGTCAAAGAACCGAAAGATTTGTGCTCGATGAATACAAAGGCATCACGTGGCTCAGATAAGAAAGAGGAGCCGTTGGAGCTGTCGATGTTGACCACGCCCTGAACGTCATAGCCCAATGTCAATTCACCCACAGTTTTTTGACCCTTGAAGCCAATGTAGGAGTTGACGGGTGTGAACTTGTTAGCGCTGACTGCGCCGGCCTTGAAGGTGTTGGTTTGTGCGCCAGTCTTGCCAGCTGTCAGGGTGCTGACTGCAGAACCTGTGGCAGAAGAGTCACCAAACGTCACGGTTTGGTACTGTGGGTACAGGTTGCCGTAAACCTCTAGCAGGTCGCCAGCCAATTTAACAGCGTGAGCATTGCCCACCAAGCCCATGGCTGCAAAGCAACCCAATGTCAGTGCACGGTATTTGAAAGTCATGTGTATCTCCAAGTGATAAAAAGTGAAATCGTTGAGCCCAGTGATCTGGGTGGTTCAGCCGCCTGTTCCGGCATGAAGAACACTGTTCTCTTTTGAAAGACAGTG
>JBEDKQ010000152.1:0-4269 GCA_041172085.1 Pseudomonadota bacterium
AAGGGCGATTCAACGCTAAACTTAAATCTGTCTTTATGAGGAGCCCGTCATGACCATCGCCAAACCAGCCCACAAGCGTATTTTGCTCAAGCTGTCAGGCGAGGCATTGATGGGTGATGACCAGTTTGGCATCAACCGCGCCACCATTGTTCGCATGGTGGAAGAAATTGCAGAAGTCACCCGACTGGGCGTCCAAGTGGCCGTGGTCATTGGCGGGGGCAACATCTTTCGTGGCGTGGCTGGCGGCGCAGTTGGCATGGACCGCGCAACAGCCGACTACATGGGCATGTTGGCTACCGTCATGAACGCTTTGGCCCTGGCCGATTCCATGGACAAAGCCGGCCTCACTGCACGCGTCATGTCTGCCATTGCCATCGAGCAAGTGGTTGAGCCTTATGTTCGCCCCAAAGCGCTGCAATACTTGGAAGAAGGCAAAGTCGTCATTTTTGCCGCTGGAACAGGCAACCCATTCTTTACAACCGACACAGCTGCTGCTTTGCGGGGTGCCGAAATTGGCGCCGAATTGGTGCTCAAAGCCACCAAGGTCGATGGCGTGTACAACGCCGATCCTAAAAAAGATGCAAGCGCCACGCGCTACAGCAAAATTTCGTTTGACGACGCCATTTCTCAAAACTTGGGCATCATGGACGCCACCGCTTTTGCGCTGTGCCGAGACCAAAAATTGCCCGTCAAAGTGTTTTCGATTTTCAAGCATGGGGCCCTCAAGCGAGTGGTCATGGGCGAGGACGAGGGCACTTTGGTGTATGCCTAATTCTTGAACCTGCCACTGAACCAGAATCTGAACCTGAATCTGAACCTAAATCATTAGGCCCCGGAGAATCTCATGAGCTTAGAAGACATCAAGAAAACCACGCAAACCAAAATGGACCAGTCCATTGCGGCGTTCAAAAACAACCTCACCAAAATTCGCACAGGCCGTGCCAACCCAGCCATCTTGGACACCATCCAAGTGGACTACTACGGCTCTATGATGCCCTTGTCCCAAGTGGCCAATGTGTCCCTTATCGACTCGCGCACCATCAGCGTTCAGCCATGGGAAAAAAACATGGCCGCCAAAATCGAAAAGGCCATCCGTGAAAGCGAACTGGGCTTGAACCCGGCCTCCATGGGAGACCTGATTCGTGTGCCTATGCCGCCCATGAGCGAAGAGCGCCGCAAGGAAATGACCAAGTTGGTTCGCACCGAAGGTGAAAATGCCAAAATTGCAGTTCGCAATTTGCGCCGTGATGCCAACGAGTCGGTCAAGAAATTGGTCAAAGACAAATTGGCTTCTGAAGACGAGCAAAAACGCTCCGAAGCCGAAGTGCAAAAAGTCACTGACAAGCACATTGCCGAAATTGACCAATTGGTAACCGGCAAAGAACAAGAGATCATGGCCGTTTAAGGTCTTAAATTTATCTCATGCATCGAATCAAGACCTCCATCACGCTGACCGGCTGATTCGATGCTCAAACAACGCATCATCACTGCGCTTGTATTGCTGGCGGTTTTATTGCCAGCTCTCTTCGCCGATTCACCAACCCCCTTTTTAATTCTGTCCATTCTCATGATTGGGGCAGGGGCTTGGGAGTGGGGCAACATGAACGGCATGTCACCTCGGCAGTCTATTCTTTCCGGCATCATTTGCATTGACTTGTGCGCCTTCGCTTGGTGGGTTGGCTGGACCACGCACACAGAGGCTTGGATGTGGTGGTTGGCGGGCGCAAGCTGGGTTGGCCTGACCGCTTTGATGCTTCAGCGTGGGGTGGATGCTTGGTCGCGCTGGCCCAAAGACTTGCGATGGATCTCGGGCTTGTTGATGCTGTGGTTGGCTTGGCTGGCCATGGCACAGGCGCGGACGCAAAGCATCCAATTGCTATTGTCAATTTTCTGCGTTGTGTGGGCTGCTGATGTCTTCGCTTATTTTTGCGGTAAGGCAATTGGCGGGCGCTTCATTCATCGCAAACTGGCCCCTGCCGTAAGCCCCGGTAAAAGCTGGGAAGGTGCCATCGGCGGCATGTTTGGGGTTTTCGTCCTTGCCTGGGTTTGGATGCAACTAGAACAAACCTATCAGTGGCCAGGAAAAAGTTTGTTCACACAAATGATGTCGCATGGCGTGTTTCTATGGGCGCTCAGTTTGGTTTTTCTGACCGCCATGAGCGTGGTCGGCGATCTGGTCGAATCATTGGTCAAGCGAAGTGCCGGCGTCAAAGACAGCTCCAACTTGCTGCCAGGTCACGGAGGTGTGCTTGACCGTTTGGATGCACTGTTGCCAAGCCTGCCCATCGCACTGATGTTGCTCAATTGGCCCATTACCACTTAGGCGTTTTGACATGAAACAAAACATCACCATCTTGGGTTCGACCGGTTCGATTGGCACCAACACCTTGGATGTGTTGTCGCGTCACCTCGAGCGCTACCAAGTCTTTGCTTTAACAGCTTCCGTTCAGGTCGACGCCATCTTGGCGCAATGCGTCAAATTCAAGCCGCGCTATGCCGTGATGGCACAAGAAAGCGCAGGTCGCCTGTTGGCCGATCGCGTCAAGGCAGAAGGCTTGGCTGTTGAGGTGTTGTGGGGGGCAGAAGCCCTAGACACCGTGGCCTCTCATCCGGATGTTCATGCGGTGATGGCTGCCATTGTGGGTGCCGCAGGGTTGTCCCCTTGCTTGGCAGCAGCGAATACCGGCAAGCGATTGCTCTTGGCCAACAAAGAAGCCTTGGTGGTGGGCGGTGACGTTTTCCTCAACGCAGTCAAAAAAGGCGGCGCCGTGTTGTTGCCCATCGACAGCGAACATTCTGCGGTGTTTCAGTCTCTGCCGGAAGAACCCTCTACCTGGTCAGATCGCATTGAACAAATTATCTTGACGGCATCGGGCGGCCCTTTCAGAACGCGAGCGATTGAAAGCTTGCGCGACGTTACGCCAGAAGAAGCTTGCGCGCATCCCAATTGGGTCATGGGTCGCAAAATTTCGGTCGATTCAGCCACCATGATGAACAAGGCGCTTGAAGTGATTGAGGCGAAGTATTTGTTTGGGGTGTCGCCAGATCAATTGAACGTGGTCATTCATCCGCAAAGCATCATCCACTCCATGGTGAAGTACAAAGACACTTCCGTGGTGGCCCAACTGGGCACCCCCGACATGCGTGTGCCCATTGCCTATGGACTGAGCTGGCCCGAGCGCATCACCTCGGGTGCGCCTAGCCTCGATTTTCATAACCTCAAAGCCATGACTTTTGAAGCCATTGACGACCATGGCCACGAAACGCGTTTTCCGGGTCTGAAGTTGGCGTGGCAGTCGCTTAAAGCGGCGCCAGGAACTTGCGCCGTACTCAATGCGGCCAACGAAATTGCGGTGGACGCTTTTCTGAACAAGCACATCAGGTTTGATCAAATTCACCATGTGAACACCGAAACCTTGGCCCAAGTCTTACCGCAAGCACCCCAGAGCCTGACCGATCTGTTGGCCCTGGATGCCCTTAGCCGTGCACAAGCTTCCGAAATCGTGCGACGATTCTCAGCGCATTGACTCTTTAATTGACATAAAGCGCTTGTGTTAACGGTCCTCTCTTTTTTATTTGCACTGACCTTGCTCATTGCTGTGCATGAGTATGGCCACTACCGCGTGGCGGTGGCCTGGGGTGTGCCGGTGTCGGTCTTTTCGATTGGCTTCGGTAAAACCATTTACAGCTGGCGTCCGCGCAACCAACGACCCGGACAAAACACCGAATTTCGCATTGGAGCTTTGCCCCTAGGCGGCTTTGTGCAAATGCTGGACAGTCGTGAAGGAACGGTGCCTCCTGAGCAATTGCCAATGGCCTTCGATCATCAAAGTTTGAGGGCCCGTGCAAGCATTGTGGCGGCTGGGCCAGTGGCCAATTTGTTGTTGGCCTTTGTTTTGTTCACGTGCTTGGCTTGGTGGGGACAGCCCAAAGTCTTGCCTGTCATTGGCAAAGTCGAAGTTGGGGCAGCAGCAGATCAAGCAGGCCTCAAGACAGGGGATCTGGTGCTCAAGGTTGGTGCAATAGAGGTTAGAGATGCAAGGCATTTAAGGGCCTTGATTCGTGGTGATTTGTCTTCTCAGGAAGCAGCGCTCGACCCAGCAGCAGGCTCAGACAAAGGGGCGGTTTGGGAAATTGACCGCCAAGGACAGCGGCTCATGTTGGCCGTCAAGCCTGCTTTGAAGGCCCTTCCAGGCCAGCCTGAAGCCAGCGCTGTGAAGCGCATAGGGGCAGTCGTTGGGTTAGCCTCCGATGCCGAATGGGTGAGGG
>JBEDKQ010000153.1:0-4261 GCA_041172085.1 Pseudomonadota bacterium
GGATGCACCACCGACAAAGGATGTCGACCTGCGTTTCGGACGATGCCACTGGCCACAGTGCCGGGCATCGCGAAAGCGGTCACAACGCCAATGGCGCCTGTGACAGCATGCGACATATGGCATTTGTGTGGCGTGAAATACCGCGAGACGATGCTGTCAAGGTGATCGCCTTCGCTGACCAATACGGGCTTTGGGATGACGCTGTTTGAAACATCGCCCAAACCCATGCGGCGACCCATTTCGAGTCGCAGTTTTTCGATGCGATCTAACAAGGGCCGGTTGGCATCTAATTCAGCAGGACGTTCACGGCCCGAGACGCCCATGTCCTTGGCGCGCAAAATCATCAAGGGCATGGCCGCATCAATGCAGGTGATTTCTAAACCGTCGACCACGTCGATTCGATTTCCTGTTGGGAAAACTTTGCCAGTGACGGCGCCCCATGCATCCAAAAAGTTAAGCAGGATGGGGGCAGCTGTGCCCGCCACCCCATCAATGCGTGCATCACCCTCATATGTCACTTTACGGCCTGGCGTGCACACGGTCGATTCAATGGTGGCACCCGTATTGACGTTGTGAATGCGAACCGTGGTGGTGCCGTCTTGTGCCTCAATGAGTCCTTGCTCGATGGCAAATGGCGCAACGCCAGCCAACATGTTGCCGCAATTGGGCCGCGTGTCGACCGATTGATGACCCACGCCCACTTGGGCAAACAGATAGTCCAAGTCACATCCCGCTTTCTTGGACACTGAGACGATGGCCACCTTGCTGTTCAAGGTACTCCCGCCTCCCAGACCGTCCAATTGCAGGGGGTCTGAAGCGCCAATGGCACCAATCAGTGCTTGATCACGTTCGGCATCGTTGTCAGGCAACCACTCGCGTAAAAAGAAGGGGCCGCGCGATGTGCCTGCGCGCATCAAAACACATGGGATGTTGCGATGAACCATCTTCAATCCGCTTGCAATTTAGCGCGTTGGACCACGGTGCGCCATTTGGCCAAATCTTTCTTGACCAGTTCTCCCAATTGCTCGGGTGTGCTGGACTCCACGTCAGCGCCATGGCCTTCAATGCGCTTGATGATTTCGGGGTCGGCCAGTGCTTTGTTGAGACCTTGGTTCAGCTTTGCAATGATTTCTTTTGGCGTTTTGGCGGGTGCAAAAAAGCCATACCACTGCTCAACATCCACGCCCTCGACGCCTTGCTCTTTCAGGGTGGGCACTTGTGGCAACACGCTTGAGCGCTTGGTGCCAGCAATGGCCAAGCCATTCAGTTTGCCCGATTTGATGTAAGGCAAAGCGGTGAATAAACTTGGAAACATCATTTGCGTTTGGCCGCCAATGGTATCGGTGATGGCGGGCGCCGAGCCCTTGTAGGGAACGTGCAGCGGCTGAGTCTGTGTTGCCAGTTTGAACAATTCAGCCGTGAAATGAGGCGCAGTGCCATTGCCAGCAGACGCAAAACTGAAGGCGTCGGGTTTGTCTTTGAGCAGTTTGACCAACTCCTTCACATCTTTTGCTTTGACGTTAGGGTTGGTCACCAACACGGTTGGAGAGTAACCGACCAAGCCAATCGGTTCGAAGTCTTTGACAGGGTCGTAACGTAACTTTTGCAACGCAGGGTTCATGCTGTGCGTTGCAATGTAGCCAAACATCAAGGTATTGCCGTCTGGGTTGGCGCGAGCAACGTATTCGGCTGCCAGGGCACCATTGGCGCCGGCTTTGTTCTCGACAATCACGGTACGTCCAAGCAGCACACTCATTTTTTGACCCACCGTTCGCGCCATGGCGTCATTGCCACCGCCCGCGGCAGTCGGCACCACGATGGTGATGGGCTTCTCAGTTTGTGCCCAAACAGCAAACGCTTGCACGAAGCAAAGTACAGCAAGCCAATTCTTCAATTTCAACATGTCTTGTCCTTTTGAGAGCTGAAAGCAACCACTGCTCAGCGAATGGGTCGAATTTTGTCGAAAAGAATTGTTTTGTTGAAGTGCAATTTTTAATATGATTGATGCATGAAACGCATCAATTTCGATTTGCAACAATTGCAAGCCTTCATCGCGGTGGCAGAGCGAGGAAGTTTCCGCTCGGCCGCTGACCATATTCATTTGTCACCACCTGCGCTCAGTCGTCGTATTGAAAAACTAGAGTCCATCATCGGGACGCGCTTGTTCAATCGCACCACGCGAGAAGTGGAGTTAACCAGTTTGGGACGCGTTTTTTTGGAGCGTGCACGATCTGCTGTTGACGATCTCGAATCGGCCATGCTCGGAATTTCTGACATTGCGGCCACCCGCAGTGGTCGAGTGACGGTGGCGTGTGTGCCCTCTGCGGCTCTTTATTTTCTGCCCCAAGTCATTCGAAGTTTTTCAGCCAAATACCCTTCTATCCGAATACGCGTGATTGACGAGTCCATGAATCAAACCCTTCAAAGCGTCATGACAGGCGAGTCTGATTTTGGCATTGGCTTCATGAACCACCTCATGCCCGAAATTACCTTCGAGGCCATACACACCGATCCCTTCGTGTTGGCCATGCGCCGAGACCATCCTTTGGCGAAGCGTAAAACCATCAGTTGGTCTGCGCTTGAGGGAGAGCAATTGATTTCTGTGTCGCGCAGTAGCGGCAACCGTCAATTGCTGGACGATGCCATGACCAAATCCGGCATGCATCCCGATTTTGCGTTTGAAGTCAGTCACATTGGCACTTTGTTGGGCATGGTGGAAGCGGGGTTGGGCTTGGCGGCGGTGCCTCGCATGGCACTGCCCGTGAACCATGCGGCAGTGATTGGTTTGCCATTGCGCCAACCCACCATCTCTAGGAGTTTGGGGCTACTTCGAAAGCAAGGCGCAGCATTGCGGCCTGCTGCAGCCATGTTTCATGAGCATTTATCATCGGCCCTGCGCAGAAAAAAACAATTGGCATAGGCTTATTACGCCAGCAGGGCATGCCGATGCTCAAAATTCGGTAAGCTTGCAGCGCAATTTATTCACAAACTCTCTATCAACGGAATCGCATCATGGATTTGCAGCTTCAGAACAAAACAGCATTGGTCACAGGTGCCAGCGTGGGCATTGGCCGCGGCATCGCCAAAGCGTTGGCGGCCGAGGGCGTCAAATTGGCAATTTCTGCGCGCCGCACCGACAAGTTGCAAGAAGTGGCCGACGAAATTGTGGCTGCAGGTGGCCACCGCCCAGTCATCATTGAATCTGACCTTTACCCAGAAGATGCTGCTGCCAAACTCACAGCCGCCGCCATTCAAGGCCTGGGCCATGTGGACATTTTGGTCAACAACGCAGGCGGCTCCCGCAGTTTCAAAGATTTGCACGTTAGCGAAGAAGCTTGGCAAGAAGCCATCACCTTGAACTTTCACCGTCCACGCCAGGTGGCAGATGCCCTGATTGATCAAATGATTGCGCGCAAATGGGGCCGCATCATCAACATCACTGGCAAAAGCGAACCCGATCACGTCAACGGCGCCTTCTGCGCCAAAGCCGGTATTCACAGCTGGGCCAAAGGCTTGTCACGCATGGTGGGCCCGCACGGCATCACCGTCAATTGCATTCCGCCTGGCCGTATTCACTCTGAACAAATTTTCCGCAACTACACACCAGAATACCGTCAGTGGCAGTGCGAAAACGAAATCCCCATGGGTCGCTATGGCGAGCCCGAAGACATGGCCAACTTGGTCACCTTCTTGTCATCGCCTTTGGCCAGCTACATCACGGGCGCCGTGATTCCTGTTGACGGTGGCTTGCGTCGCTACCAGTTCTGAAAACGGAGTGTTGGGATGAGCCTTGATGTATTGGTCATTGGTGGCGGCAACGCTGCTTTGAGCGCCGCCCTGATGGCCCGAGAAGCGGGCGCCAGTGTCATGGTGCTCGAGTCTGCGCCGCGTGAATGGCGCGGTGGCAACTCGATGCACACGCGCAATCTGCGTTGCATGCATGACGCCCCTCAAGATGTTTTGATCGAGGCTTATCCCGAAGAAGAATTTTGGCAAGATCTGCTGAAAGTCACAGGCGGATTGACTGACGAGCATTTGGCCCGCTTGGCCATTCGCCATTCTCACCATTGCCGTCCTTGGATGGTCAAGCATGGTGTGCGTTTCCAGCCTTCTTTGTCGGGTGCATTGCACACCGCGCGTACCAATGCGTTTTTCATGGGTGGCGGCAAAGCACTCATCAATGCGTATTACCGCAGCGCCGAAAAACTGGGCATTCAAATTCAGTACAACGCGGAAGTGAACGAACTCGAACTTGAAGACG
>JBEDKQ010000154.1:0-4258 GCA_041172085.1 Pseudomonadota bacterium
GTGCCTATTTGGTATTGCTGCGCGTAGAGATTGCCCGTTTCACCCGAACTGAATCGGCTCGTCTCTGTTGCTCTAATCCTCACCTTGGTGCCTTGCGGCTTTTCGGTGGAGAGGTGTTACCTCCTACGCTGTCCTGTGCAGTCCGGACGTTCCTCCAGTGCGGCCTTTCGGCCCATGGCCCAAGAAATTCTTGAACCTTGGCATTCATGAAATGGCTTGCGCCATCACATGTCAGCTAGCACCAGCGACGGTCTGGCAGGCTTCACACCTACATTATCGCCTCGCGGCATAACTATATGCAGTAATTGGCAGAACAAGTAGGTCAAAATCGTTCACAGTCAGACGAATCATTTCTTTATACATCCCAAGGACAGCCTTCATGAAAGCACAAAACGTTTTGCAGACCATTGGCAACACGCCCCACATTCGCATCAACAAATTGTTTGGTGCACATGCCAACGTGTGGATCAAGTCCGAGCGCAGCAACCCGGGTGGTTCTGTGAAAGACCGCATTGCCTTGGCCATGGTGGAAGATGCCGAAAAAACGGGCGCACTCAAAGCCGGGGGTACCATCATTGAACCCACCTCAGGCAACACCGGCATTGGCTTGGCCATGGTGGCTGCCGTCAAGGGCTACAAATTGGTCTTGGTGATGCCAGACAGCATGTCCATTGAACGCCGCCGTTTGATGCTCGCCTATGGCGCCACATTCGACTTGACCCCCCGCGAAAAAGGCATGAAAGGCGCAATTGCCCGCGCCGAAGAATTGGTGGCTGGCACTGCCGGCGCTTGGATGCCGCAACAATTCAACAATCCAGCCAACATCGACGTGCACGTACGCACCACAGCACAAGAAATATTCGCCGACTTTCCCGACGGCATCGATGCCATCATCACGGGTGTCGGTACCGGCGGCCACTTAACTGGCACAGCCAAAGTACTGAAGGCCAAGTTTCCCAATCTCAAAGTTTTTGCGGTAGAGCCCACAGCGTCACCTGTCATCTCAGGCGGTGCACCTGCACCCCACCCCATCCAAGGCATTGGCGCTGGCTTCATTCCTAAAAATTTGGACACTGGCCTGCTCGATGGCGTGATTCAAGTGGAAGCCGAAGATGCACGCGAATTTGCACGACGGTCTGCGCGTGAAGAAGGTTTGTTGGTAGGCATTTCTTCTGGGGCTACTTTGGCTGCCATTGCCCAAAAATTGAAAGAACTGCCAGCAGGCGCTACGGTGCTGGGCTTCAACTACGACACCGGCGAGCGTTACTTGTCGATTGAAGGCTTCTTGCCCAACTAATTCTTGCAGAACGTCTGGTTGAAAAAAAGGCTTCTCGAATGAATGCACAGCAGGGTTTCCTTGCTTTGCATCTCGCGCGATAATTGGCGAGTCTGCTTGATAACTACAAGCCCATCTA
Organism: Pseudomonadota bacterium; assembly: GCA_041172085.1. Lineage (GTDB taxonomy): Bacteria > Pseudomonadota > Gammaproteobacteria > Burkholderiales > Burkholderiaceae_C > Limnohabitans_A. The sequence continues at coordinate 1,416 of JBEDKQ010000154.1, forward strand.
CCGACAGCCATGATTCGAATCTCAGAACTCAAACTGCCCTTGACCGCTTTGCCGGTCGAAGTTCGCCGCGCAGCGGATGCCCCGTCAGAAACGGACGAAGACCGCATTCCACCGCCTCATCCCGAAGAAGCCTTGCGCCAATTGGCCGCAAAAGCACTGGCCATTGACGTCTTGGCAATCGACCAGTTGCATGTTTTCAAACGCAGCTTTGATGCACGCAAAGCCGACTTGTTGGCCGTTTTCATTGTCGACATCGCCTTGAAAAACCTTGCCACAGAGGCAATGCTTTTGGAAAAACTCGCGGGTAACCCACATGTTCAAGCCACGCCCAACATGACCTGGCAAGCGCCTTGTCATGCACCCGCCAACTTTGGTGCGCACGAAGGTGAACGCCCTGTGGTTGTAGGGTTTGGTCCGTGCGGTATTTTTGCAGCTTTAAGTTTGGCGCAAATGGGCTTCAAGCCAATCGTTATAGAACGTGGCAGCCCTGTACGCCAACGCACCAAAGACACCTGGGGTTTGTGGCGCAAGAAAACCCTCAACCCCGAAAGCAATGTGCAGTTTGGCGAAGGCGGCGCCGGCACCTTCTCCGATGGCAAGCTCTACAGCCAAATCAAAGACCCGCGCCATTTAGGCCGCAAGGTCATGAACGAATTTGTGCAAGCGGGGGCACCTAGCGACATCTTGTTTGCAGCCCATCCCCACATTGGTACCTTCAAATTGGTCAAGGTGGTCGAAAACTTGCGCGAGCAAATCATTGCCCTCGGTGGTGAGGTACGTTTTGAACAACGGGTGGTCGACATTGACATTGAAACCACGGCGCAAGGCCGTCAAGTGACCGGCTTGCACATGCAAGATCGCAACACAGGGGAGCGCACTCACTTGGCAACTCGACATGTGGTTCTTGCTTTGGGTCACAGCTCACGCGACACCTTCACCTTGTTGTACGAACGCGGTGTGTACATGGAAGCCAAGGCCTTCTCCGTTGGCGTGCGCATTGAACATCCACAAAGTGTGATCGATGCTGCGCGTTGGGGCCGACATGCGGGCCATCCATTGCTGGGTGCCGCAGATTACAAATTGGTACACCACGCGCAAAATGGTCGCGCGGTTTACAGCTTTTGCATGTGTCCTGGCGGTACTGTGGTGGCGGCCACCAGCGAGGCGGGTCGGGTTGTCACCAATGGCATGAGTCAATACTCACGCAATGAACGCAATGCCAATGCCGGCATGGTCGTGGCCATTGACCCAGAAGATTACCCACTTGACGTCACTGCATGGCAAGACGCCTTTGGTGAGAACGATGGTTTGAAATGGGCCAAGCAAGCACAAGCCATGGCCCAACAATCGCCAAAGGCTTATCACCCCTTGTCGGGCATTGTGTTTCAACGTCAGTTGGAGTCCAAGGCCTATGAAGCTGGCGGCAAAAATTACACAGCCCCAGGTCAACTGGTGGGCGACTTTTTGCAAGCCCGTGCGTCCAACGATTTTGGTACCGTGCAGCCCTCTTACAAACCTGGCGTGAGCTTGGGTGATTTGTCGCAAGTGCTGCCCGCATTTGCGGTGCAAGCCATGCGCGAAGCCTTGCCTGTGTTTGGTCGCAAGATCAAGGGCTATGACATGCAAGATGCCGTTCTGACGGGCGTTGAAACGCGCACGTCTTCACCGCTCAAAATGACACGTGGCGACAACTTTCAAAGTTTGAATACGCAGGGCCTTTACCCAGCGGGTGAAGGTGCCAGTTATGCAGGTGGAATTTTGTCAGCCGGTGTAGATGGCATCAAAGTGGCTGAGGCTTTGGCTCTGGCACTTGTGGCCAGAAGCACCACAGCATCAGCAGCTTCGGGTCAGCTAACTTGATCGACTGTTTCAAACGAACAGCACAGGGAACATGGAAACCACCAACAACAAGGCCATGGTCCAGTTGAAAATTTTGCGCCATTGATCTTGTTGCAAGTAATGCTCTAGCTTGGCACCAAGCCAAACCCAAACGCCCACGCTTGGAAAATTGATGGCACTGAACATCATGCAAGTCAGCACCACAAAAGTAAGCGATGCATCGGTGGGCATGTAGTTGCTGAAATAACCAATTGACATGATCCAGGCCTTTGGATTGACCCACTGAAAAGCCGCGGCACCCAAAAAAGTAATGGGTTGTGTGGCTTCTTCTCCGTTGCGTTCTGGCGCACCACTGCGCGCCACGCCCCACGCCAAATAAACCAGATAGGCAAAGCCCATCACTTTCATCACTTGATACACAAAAGGGTAGGCCTGCAACAAGCGCTCGAGTCCTGCGCCCACTAACAAGAGCATGACGAAATGACCCAAGGACACACCCAGCCAATGCGGCAGTGTGCGCTTCACGCCAAAGTTCACGCCCGAGGCCAACAACATCATGTTGTTGGGGCCGGGGGTGACGGAGGTCACGAAGGCGAACATCGCCATGGCGGCAACAAGTTCCACGTTGAAGCTCATGATTGTTTTGACTTAGGCCATTGCGTATGAAATTTACCGGGCTTGTCCAAGCGCTGATACGTGTGTGCACCAAAGTAGTCGCGCTGCGCTTGCAACAAGTTGGCAGGCAAACGCTCGGTGCGGTAAGCGTCGTAATAGCTCAAAGCACTCATGAAGGCGGGAACGGCCACACCACTCATGGCCGCCATGGCGACCACTTCGCGCAAGTCTTGTTGGCAATCGGCCATCACACGTGCAAAGTGATCGTCCACCAGCAAATTGGTGAGGTCTTGTTGGTTGGCAAATGCGCGGCGAATGTCTTCCAACAAATGGGCTCGAATGATGCAACCGGCGCGCCACACAGACGCCACCTTGTCCATGGGCAATTG
>JBEDKQ010000155.1:0-7153 GCA_041172085.1 Pseudomonadota bacterium
GTTTACCGCCGTCGAAATGGCCCCCCGCGACCCTATCTTGGGTTTGAACGAACAATTTGCAGCCGACACCAACCCCAACAAAGTGAACTTGGGTGTGGGTGTGTATTTCGACGACAACGGCAAACTCCCCTTGCTCGAATGCGTGCAAGCTGCTGAAAACGCCATGATGGCCAAGCCTACAGCCCGCGGCTACTTGCCCATCGACGGCATTGCCGCCTATGACGCTGCAGTTAAAAGCTTGGTCTTTGGCGCCGACAGCGAACCCGTCACATCCGGCCGCGTGGCCACTGTCCAAGGCATTGGCGGCACAGGCGGCCTCAAAATTGGCGCCGACTTCCTGAAAAAAGTCAGCCCCAACGCCAAGGTTTTGATCTCTGACCCTAGTTGGGAAAACCACCGCGCTTTGTTCACCAACGCTGGTTTCCAAGTCGATTCCTACGCTTATTACGACGCCGAAAAACGCGGCGTGAATTTTGACGGCATGTTGGCCAGCCTCAATGCAGCGGCCGCCGGCACCATCGTGGTGTTGCATGCTTGTTGCCACAACCCTACCGGTTATGACATCACTGCCGCTCAGTGGGACCAAGTCATTGCAGTGGTCAAGGCCAAAAACCTGACCGCATTCTTGGACATGGCCTACCAAGGCTTTGGTCACGGCATTCAAGAAGACGGTGCTGTGGTTGGCAAGTTTGTGGCTGCGGGCCTCAACTTTTTCGTCTCTACTTCTTTCTCGAAGAGCTTCAGCTTGTATGGCGAGCGCGTGGGCGCTTTGTCTGTGCTTTGCGCGGACAAAGAAGAATGCAGCCGCGTATTGAGCCAATTGAAAATTGTCATTCGCACCAACTACTCCAATCCACCCATCCACGGTGGCGCTGTGGTGGCAGCCGTATTGGCCAACCCCGAGTGGCGCGCCACTTGGGAAAAAGAACTGGGCGAAATGCGCGTTCGCATCAAGGCCATGCGCCAAAAGTTGGTCGATGGCCTCAAAGCGGCTGGCGTGAAGCAAGACATGAGTTTCATCACCACCCAAATTGGCATGTTCAGCTACTCTGGTTTGAACAAAGACCAAATGGTGCGCTTGCGTTCAGAGTTTGGCGTCTATGGCACCGACACTGGCCGCATGTGCGTGGCCGCGTTGAACACCAAAAACATTGATTACGTTTGTCAATCCATTGCCAAGGTAATTTGACAGCTGATGCGATTTAGGTGTGCAACTCCACTTTCCTTGAGTCACAACTGTTATATTGCTGCAGTGCAACAAATTAAGGTGTTTTAGCCATGCTCTACCAAATCTACGAAACCCAGCGTTCCATCATGGAGCCTTTTGCAGACTTGGCCCATGCTGCCGCCAAGATGTACAGCAACCCACTCAACCCCATGGGCAATTCGCCCCTGGCGCAGCGGGTTTCTGCAAGCTACGAACTGATGCACCGTTTGGGCAAAGACTATGTCAAGCCCGAGTTTGGCATTCGCACCGTGCATGTGGGTGGTGTGGATGTGGCCATTCATGAGCGAATTGAAATTGACAAGCCCTTTTGTGAATTGCGCCGCTTCAAACGCTTCACAGACGATTCAACCACCCTGAGTACCATCAAAAAGCAACCCGCTGTTTTGATCGTGGCGCCTTTGTCAGGTCACTACGCCACTTTGTTGCGTGACACTGTCAAAACCATGTTGAAAGACCACAAGGTCTACATCACCGATTGGAAAAATGCACGCTTGGTGCCTTTGGCCGATGGTGAATTCCATTTGGACGACTACGTCAACTATGTGCAAGAGTTCATCCGCCACGTTCAAGGTGTTTACGGCAATTGCCACGTGATCAGCGTGTGTCAACCCACCGTGCCCGTCTTGGCAGCAGTGTCCTTGATGGCATCTCGCGGCGAAACCACACCTTTGTCCATGACCATGATGGGCGGCCCCATCGATGCGCGCAAGTCACCCACTGCGGTGAACAACTTGGCCATGAACAAGAGCTTTGAGTGGTTTGAAAACAATGTGATTTACAAAGTGCCTAGCAACTTTCCAGGTGCAGGCCGCCGCGTTTATCCTGGTTTCTTGCAGCACACAGGTTTTGTGGCCATGAACCCCGACCGTCATGCCACCAGCCACTACGATTACTTCAAAGACCTGATCAAGGGCGATGACGCCAGCACCGAAGCACACCGCAAGTTTTACGATGAGTACAACGCGGTCCTCGACATGGATGCCGACTACTACCTAGAAACCATCAAGACCGTCTTTCAAGACTACAACTTGGTGCATGGCACTTGGAATGTCAAGAACCCCCAAGGCAAATCTGAATTGGTTCGCCCTCAAGACATCAGCACCACCTCCTTGCTAACCGTTGAAGGCGAGCTGGATGATATTTCGGGTTCTGGCCAAACGGCTGCGGCCCATGGTTTGTGCAGCAGCATCAAACCTGGCAATCGCAAGCACTTGGAAGTGCCGGGTGCAGGTCACTACGGTATTTTCAGTGGTCGCCGTTGGCGCGATGTGGTGTACCCCGAAGTGGTCAAGTTCATTTTGGCGCACAACGATGTGTCTGGCAAAACCAAGCCCACTGCGAAGGCTGCCAGCAAGCCCGCTGTGAAGGCAAATGCCAAAACTGTTGCCAAAACAACCGCTAAAGTTGCCGCCAAACGCACAGCCAAAGCTGTAACCACCAAAGCCGTTGCTCGCAAAAAGTGAGCACACTGGCTGAACGCATCAACGATGCGCTGCCGCAAACGCAGTGCACCCGATGCGGTTACCCTGACTGCAAGGCCTATGCGCAGGCCATTGCCGAGCAAAATGCCCCTATCAATCAGTGTCCTCCAGGGGGCAATGAGGGCATTGCTGTCTTAGCCCAACTCACGGGCCGCCCTGTCATTTCACTGAATCCCGACCACGGCGTTGAAGGCCCCATGACCGTGGCCGTCATTGACGAGGCGTGGTGTATCGGCTGCACCCTTTGCATCAAGGCCTGTCCTACCGATGCTATTTTGGGCAGTCACAAAGTGATGCACACAGTCATTGAATCGGCTTGTACGGGATGCGACCTCTGTTTGCCCGTCTGTCCCGTGGACTGCATTGAGATGGTGCCGGTGTCTGGTGACAAAACAGGTTGGGCAGCTTGGTCAGCCAACTTGGCACAGCAAGCCAGGCAGCGTTATGCATCACGCCAACAACGATTGGTGCTGGAAGAGAAAGAGCAAGCAGCACGAAATGAAGCCAAGGCCGTCATGAAACTGGCCGATCTAGAGGCACATACACGGCCCTCTGTCAATTCAGAAGGCGAAACGGCAAATCAACATACCGCAGACAAAGAAATGGCCCGAAAGCGGGCCATCATTGAAGCTGCCTTGGCAAAGGCCAAGGCCCGCCAACAAGCGTAAATTGAGTTAACTGTATTGCGCTGCAAGTGCGTTGAAGGCTTTGACCACTTCGTCTGGTGCTTGCACCAACTCAATCAACACCCCTTCTCCGCCAATGGGCAACTCTTCATTGCCTTTGGGATGAATGAAGCAAATGTCAAAACCTGCAGCACCTTTGCGGATACCACCTGGCGCAAAACGAACGCCCTGCTGACCTAACCAATTCACCGCCTCAGGCAATTTGTCGATCCAAAGCCCTACATGGTTGAGTGGCGTTGTATGGACGGCTGGTTTTTTTTCAACGTCCAAGGGTTGCATCAAATCAACCTCAACCTTGAATGGACCCGAGCCCATGGCGCAAATGTCTTCGTCAACATTTTCGCGATCGCTTCTGTAGGTACCTGTAACTTCCAATCCGAACAAGTCAACCCACAATTTTTGAAGTTTGACTTTGTCGGTGCCACCAATGGCAATCTGTTGAATGCCTAAGACCTTGAAAGGACGCTGAACATCGCTCATGCTTCAAACTCCACAATCACTTGGTCCACAGACAAAGACTCCCCTTGCGAGGCCAAGACCTTTTTCACCACGCCATCGTGCGCAGCAAACAAGATGTTTTCCATCTTCATGGCTTCAATCACCGCCACGCGCTCGCCGGCTTGCACTTTTTGACCGGGTGTGACAGCCACATTGACCAACAAACCAGGCATGGGTGACAAGACAAAACGGCTCATGTCTGGCGGTGTTTTGAACGGCATCATTTGATGCAGTTCGGCCATGCGGCCATGCGAGGTGACACCACCAAGGCTTCAATGCGCGTCCCGTTGTGCTGAACTTGCAAGGCCAATGGGTTCTTAGGCGTACCGCGTTCCACTTGTGACGTGAAGGGTTTGCCATTTACCGTACCGCTAATGCGTACATCGTTCAAACGTGAATGGCTTTCAATGATGTAGTGGTTCTCACCCACCTTGATGATGGCCTTGCCACTCTGTCCGCGGAACTCGTCCACATGCACACCGATATAGCGGTTGTTGCCCTTGGCGCCCAACACAATCACGCTGTAGTCGTGACCAATTTGAACGTCATAGCCTGGCAACTGACCGCTTAGGTTGGCGGCACGTTCGCGTGATTTTCGGCGCACAAACGCAGCCAAGGCCACCAAGAAATCGGGATCGTCGTGCGGCACATCTTCAGCACGGAAACCATGCGCATAGTTTTCAGCAATGAAGCCTGTGTTGAAATCGCCGGCCACAAATTTGGGGTGCGCCAACAATGCCGCTTGAAACGGAATGTTGGAACTGATGCCGCGGATAACGAAGCCATTTAAAGCCTCGCGCATTTTGGCAATGGCATCGTTGCGATCGGTGCCGTGCACAATCAGCTTGGCGATCATGGAGTCGTAGAACATGGGGATCTCGCCACCATCTTGTACGCCGGTGTCCACACGCACACCCAACAGGTCTTGCGTGTTGGACTGGAACATGGTTTGCACTGGCGTTTGAAAACGCACTAAGCGGCCTGTAGAGGGCAAGAAATTGCGGAAGGGATCTTCGGCATTGATACGGCACTCAATGGCCCAGCCGTTGCGCTTTACATCGGCTTGGGTGATGGGCAACTTCTCGCCATTGGCCACACGGATCATCATCTCCACCAAGTCGATGCCTGTGATGGCTTCAGTCACAGGGTGCTCAACTTGCAAGCGCGTGTTCATCTCCAGAAAGTAGAAGCTTTGATCTTTGCCAACCACAAACTCCACCGTACCTGCAGATTGGTATTTGACAGCTTTGGCCAAAGCCACAGCTTGCTCACCCATGGCTTTGCGTGTGGCATCACTGATGAAAGGTGACGGCGCTTCTTCAATCACTTTTTGGTGACGACGTTGAATGGAACACTCGCGCTCGTTCAAATAAATCACATTGCCGTGGCTGTCGCCCAACACTTGAATTTCGATGTGACGGGGCTCTTCCACAAACTTCTCAATGAAGACGCGGTCGTCGCCAAAAGAGTTGCGGGCTTCGTTGCGGCAAGACGTAAAACCTTCAAAGGCTTCTTTGTCATTGAAGGCCACGCGCAGACCTTTACCGCCGCCGCCGGCAGAGGCTTTGATCATGACGGGGTAGCCAATGCCTTTGGCAATTTCAACAGCGGCTTCGGCTGTTTCAATGGCATCGTTGTAACCAGGAATGGTGTTGACCTTGGCTTCGTTGGCCAATTTCTTGGACGCAATTTTGTCGCCCATGGCGGCAATCGAAAAGTGGCGTGGACCAATGAAGGCAATGCCCTCGTCTTCACAGCGCTTGGCAAAGGCTTCGTTTTCAGACAAGAAACCATAGCCAGGGTGAATGGCTTGTGCGCCAGTGGCTTTGGCTGCGGCAATGATTTTGTCGGCCACCAAATAAGACTCGCGTGAGGGGGCTGGGCCCAACAACACGGCCTCATCGGCCAGCATCACATGGCGGGCTTCTTTGTCGGCTTCGGAATAAACGGCAACCGTGGCAATGCCCATCTTCTTGGCAGTGGCTATGACACGGCATGCAATTTCACCGCGGTTGGCAATCAAAATTTTGGTAAACATATTTTTCTCCTAATGGCGTATTCAGTTCAAGCAAGGTCGGTCATGCCACTTAGAGTGGAATGTTGCCGTGCTTGCGCCATGGGTTTTCTACTTTTTTGTCTTTCAACATCACCAAGGAACGGCAAATGCGTTTGCGTGTTTCGTGGGGTTGAATGACATCGTCAATGAAGCCGCGTGCGCCGGCCACGAACGGGTTGGCAAAGCGGTCTTTGTATTCAGCTTCGCGAGCTGCCAACTTGACGGGATCGTTTTTGTCTTCGCGGAAAATAATTTCCACGGCGCCCTTCGCGCCCATCACCGCAATCTCAGCGTTGGGCCAGGCAAAGTTGACATCGCCGCGCAAGTGCTTGGAGGCCATCACGTCATACGCACCGCCATAAGCTTTGCGTGTGATGACGGTAATCTTTGGCACGGTGCACTCAGCATACGCGTAGAGCAATTTAGCACCGTGCTTGATGATGCCGCCGTACTCTTGTGAAGTGCCAGGCATGAAGCCAGGTACGTCCACAAAGGTGATGACGGGAATGCTGAAGGCATCGCAGAAACGCACAAAGCGTGCGGCCTTGATCGAGCTCTTGATGTCCAAGCAACCGGCCAAGACCAAAGGTTGGTTGGCCACTATGCCCACAGTTTGGCCGGCCATGCGGGCAAAACCAATGAGGATGTTTTTGGCGTAATCAGGTTGGAGTTCAAAGAAGTCGCCGTCGTCAACGGTCTTCATGATGAGCTCTTTCATGTCATAAGCTTGGTTGGCATTCAGGGGCACCAAGGTGTCCAAGCTAGCATCTTGACGGTCTGTGGGATCGCCACTGGCACGCACAGGCGCTTTTTCGCGGTTGTTCAGCGGCAAGTAGTTGTACAAACGGCGCAGCATTAGCAATGCTTCTACGTCGTTTTCAAACGCCATGTCGGCCACGCCGCTCTTGGTGGTGTGCGTCAAAGCGCCGCCCAATTCTTCGGCCGTCACTTCTTCGTGCGTCACGGTCTTGACCACTTCGGGCCCGGTCACAAACATGTACGAACTGTCTTTGACCATGAAGATGAAATCGGTCATGGCAGGTGAATACACCGCACCACCCGCTGAAGGGCCCATGATCATGCTGATTTGCGGAATGACACCACTGGCCATGGCGTTGCGCTGGAACACTTCGGCATAGCCGCCCAAGGAGGCCACACCCTCTTGAATGCGCGCACCGCCCGAATCGTTCAAGCCAATCACAGG
>JBEDKQ010000156.1:0-4107 GCA_041172085.1 Pseudomonadota bacterium
GCATCTTTGTGACTGCCGCGCAGCACGTGTTGGAAGGTTGAGCCGGAGTCAAACCACACTTCCAAAATGTCGGTGCTCTTGGTGTAGTTGGGGGCATCGGTTGCGCCCAAAATTTCTTCCACCGTCACACGGCTCCAAGCTTCAATACCGCCTTTTTCAACGATGTCGGCGGCTTGGTCCAAGATCTCCATGGTGCGGGGATGCAACTCCCCCGAGTCTTTGTGCAAAAAGAAAGGCACAGGCACGCCCCAGCTGCGCTGACGTGAAATACACCAGTCAGGACGGTTGGCAATCATGTCGCGCAAACGGGTCTTGCCGTTTTCGGGATAGAAGTTGGTTTGGTCGATGGCATCGAGTGCCAGTTGACGCAAAGTCTTCGGTGCCTTGTCTTTGGTGAAGACGCCAGGTCCTTCGTCCATGCGAACGAACCACTGCGCTGCTGCACGGTAGATCACAGGCGTCTTGTGGCGCCAGCAATGCGGATAGCTGTGGGTGATGCCATAGGTGGCCATGAGGCGATTGCTTTCGCCCAACACTTCGATGATGCGGGGGCAAGCTTTCCAAATGTTCATGCCACCAAACAAGGGCAAGTCTTCTGCATAGCTGCCGTTGCCTTGAACGGGGTTTAGGATGTCGTCATAAGCCAAACCATTGGCCACACAGGAGTTGAAGTCGTCCACGCCATAGGCGGGTGATGAGTGAACAATGCCCGTTCCGTCTTGTGCGCTGACGTAATCGGCCACATACACAGGAGAGAAACGTTTGTAGCCTGCATGCACGTCGTACAAGGGATGCTTGAAGTTCAAACCGCCCAATTGGTTGCCGGTGGTTGTTGCTACCACTTGGCCTTCGAGCTTGTAACGCTCTAAACATTTCTCGACCAAGGATTCAGCCAAAACCAATGCGCCTTTTTCGGTGTTGACCAAGGCATACACCAACTCAGGGTTGACATTGAGGGCTTGGTTGGCTGGCAGGGTCCAAGCGGTGGTGGTCCAAATGACAGCAAAAGCAGATTTGGGCTGACCTGGCAATTCTTCTAGACCAAATGCCTTGGCCAATGCAGCGTTGTCTGCTGCTTCAAAAGCCACATCGAGGGTATCGCTCTTTTTGTCGGCATATTCAATTTCAAACTCGGCCAAAGAAGAGCCGCAATCGAAGCACCAGTAAACCGGCTTCAAGCCGCGGTACACAAAGCCCCTTTCAATGACGCGCTTGAAGGCGCGAATTTCTCCGGCTTCATTGGCAAAGTCCATGGTGCGATACGGACGCTCCCAATCGCCCAACACGCCCAAACGCTTGAAGTCTTCGCGCTGTTGGTCAATTTGTTCGGTGGCAAAGGCACGGCTCTTGGCTTGCATGTCGTCGCGGCTCAGTTTGCGACCGTGCAATTTTTCAATGGCGTTTTCAATGGGCAAACCGTGGCAGTCCCAACCGGGAATGTATTGGGCATCAAAGCCAGCCAATTGCTTGGACTTGACGATCATGTCTTTGAGCACTTTGTTGAGTGCATGGCCAATGTGCAATTTGCCATTGGCGTAAGGGGGCCCATCGTGCAGTACAAACAATGGTGCACCTTTGCGGGCTACGCGAAGTTTTTTGTACAAGCCTTGGTCGCTCCAAGCCTTTGCCCAGGCTGGCTCACGCTTGGGCAAGTCGCCGCGCATCGCAAAGGCGGTGTCGGGCATGTTCAAGGTGGCGCGGTAATTTGTTTTTTGTTCGGACATTGTTGAAAGCGACAGGGTTAGGGCGTGAGCCCTTGGGCAAAATTAGACAGATCGTTTTGCAAAAAATGCACGCGCGTCATCGCAGTCCTTGGCAATGCCCACGGTGAGGGCTTCCAGGCTGTCGTATTTGAGTTCGTCGTGTAATTTGTGCAAGAGGTCCACGCGGATGATTTTACCGTAGCCACCTTCTGGCCCGATGCTGTTTGGCCAATTGAGGCAATGGGTTTCCAAAAGAACCCTTCCGCCGTTCACATCATTGGGGTCCAAAGAAGGGCGAATGCCCAAATTGGCCACGCCTGGCAGGGGTTCGGGTGTTAAGCCATGCACTTCCACATTGAAAATGCCGCTGGCTGCGGGTTTCCAGTGGCTAAAGCGCAAATTGAGGGTTCTGAAACCGTCTTCGGCACCTGCTGAAGAGGCCCCAAGTCCTCGGCCCAGTTTGCGTCCATGGACCACGTGGCCACTGATGCTGTAAGGGCGGCCCAAAAGCCTTGCGACTTCTTCCATGTCGCCACGGCCCAGTGCGCCCCGTACTGCAGAGCTTGAAACCCGCAGGCCATGCACTTCGTAGCTGTTCATGCGGGCCACATCAAAGCCTTGTTGCTGTCCTGCGGCGTCTAGCATGGCGTAATCGCCTGCACGTTTGGCACCAAAGCGAAAATCGTCGCCCACCAACAAATACTTCACGCCCAAGCCCTTTACCAAGACCGACTGTATGAAGTCTTCTGGGGTTTGGCTGGCCAAACCTTCGTCAAATGGCAGCACCACCACTTGTTCGATGCCGCAACGCTCAAGCTCCAGCAACTTGTCGCGCAGTGTGGCAATGCGAGCTGGCGCCAATTCAGGCTTGTTGTGCAGCTTGGCAAAAAAGTCACGGGGATGGGGCTCGAAAGTCATGACGCAGCTGGGTACACCGCGGTGCGCTGCTTCGTTTTTCAATAGCGCAAGCATGGCTTGGTGGCCGCGGTGGACACCGTCAAAATTACCAATCGTCAAGGCGCATTGAGTGGCCCTGCTGGGATGGTTAAAGCCGCGAAATACCTTCATGTTGCTTGTGTTCTGAGCTCGAATTCAATGGGCTCTATTGTGACCCACTTAAAGTACATGAAAAAACCGCCACGCGGGCGGTTTCTTGACGGGCCAAAGCGTTGCAATCACAAGGCGATGGCCTGGTGCATGCCTTATGCAAAAACGCCAGCAGTCTCTTGCATGCTGTTGGAGACTTCGCCCAAGTGGTGCAGGGTGTCGCCAAAGGTCATTTCGAGCTGGGTCAATTTCTTGAAGTAGTGGCTCACGATGTACTCGTCCGTCACGCCAATGCCGCCGTGCAATTGAACCGATTGCTGGCCCACAAAGCGCATGGAGTTGCCCAGCTGGTACTTGGCGCGTGCCATGGCTTGATGGCGCTCTGCGGCTGGTGTATTCAGCTTGAGGCTGGCGTAGTAGCTCATGGAGCGGCCCAATTCCAATTGCATCTTCATGTCGGCCACGCGGTGACGCAAGGCTTGGAAGGAGGCAATGGTGGTGTTGAACTGCTTGCGGGTGTTCATGTAGTCCACGGTGATGGCCATGGTTTTGTCCATGACACCGACAGCCTCTGCACAGACTGTGGCAATGCCAATGTCGACGGCGTGGCTCAAGGCGGTCTGGCCATCTAAGGTGACCAAACTTGCAGGAGTTTGATTGAGCGTCAACTCTGCAGCACGTGCACCGTCTTGCGTCACATAGCCTGAAGCGGCAGAGCCCTTGGCGTCTTTGGCCACCAAGAACAAAGCCAGTTTGCCGGCTGCCATCGCGGGTACTAAAAAGGCGTCGGCTTGGTCTCCGACTGCCACGACACTCTTGGTGCCCGTGATGTTCCACTGGCCATCTTGCTGCTGCGCTTGTGCGTCGCATTTGCTTGTGTTGTAACGTGATTTGCGCTCTTGATGCGCCAACACCACGATGGCTTCGCCACTTGCAATTTTGGGCAACCATTCGGCCTTGAGGGCGTCGGGTGCATAGCCTTCTAAAACGGCACCCGAAATCAGCGCTTGCTGAATGGGCTCCATCACAATGCCGCGACCCAGCTCTTCCATCACCACCATGCCTTCAACTGGGCCCATGCCCATGCCGCCATGGTCTTCGCTGACGTAAAGGCCACACAAACCAAGTTCGGCCAGCTCGGTATAGGCCGTGCGGTCAAAACCGCCAGCGCTGGTAATTTCGCGGCGGCGGTCAAAGGTGTAGCCCTTGTCTACCCATTTGCGTACTGCGTCGCGCAGTTGTTCTTGGTCGTCTGAAAAATCGAAATCCATGATCTGTCCTTGTACGGTTAAACGAATTAACCCAAAACTACTTGAGCCACGATGTTGCGCTGCACTTCATTGCTGCCGCCGTAAAT
>JBEDKQ010000157.1:0-6057 GCA_041172085.1 Pseudomonadota bacterium
GGCTAAGGGGGGCTTCCTCATACTGGAGTACCAGAAATCGTTCAGCCCCCCTTAGCCTCTGCCCTCACTGATTGACAAAATTAATGTTGATCTGACCCCAATTATTTTGACCCCAATTAACTTTTCTGGCTAAGCTGATTGGAGCCGAATTCTTTCTGACGGCTGAATGTTCATGGTCATTTGAAACAGGCCAGCGGCCAGGCCGATGGCCACGGCCAATTTCCAAGCGAGGTCGTAGTTTCCAAACACGTTGAAGATATAACCTCCGCCCCATGCGCCCAAGAACGAGCCTACTTGATGGCTCATGAAAGCGATGCCAGACAAAGTGGCCATGAAGCGAAGGCCAAACAAGTGAACGATCAGACCCGAGACCAAGGGTACAACGCCCAGCCAGAGTGTGCCCATGGCGGCGCCAAAGACCAAGGTTGAAATGGGTGTGGGCGGCACAGCAAAGAACATCAGCAAGGCAAGCGACCTTAGAACATAAATGCCACCCAACAACATGCGTTTGGAATATCGATCGCCAAGCCAGCCAAACAGGTAAGAGCCAATCACATTGAACAAGCCAATCAATGCCAATGTGGTGCTGCCCACTGATGGATCAATACCGCAAATGTCAAGGTAAGCAGGCAAATGGGTGGTAATAAAAACCAACTGCAAGCCACACACAAAAAACGCAATGGCCAACACGCGATAACCTTTGTGACCCAGCGCTTCCACAATGGCTTCTTTGGCCGATTGCGGTTTGCCCACAATAGCCTCTGGCTCAATGCGATCGGCTCGTGTGCCAATGAAAGCCGCTGGCAACATGACGCAGGCCAAACCCAAAAATCCAACCACCGCCATTTGCCAATTCACATTGGTAATGAGCGACTGTGTCATGGGGGATGCAATGGTCAAGCCCAAAGATCCAATGGCCGACACCGCGCCCATTGCCGCGCCTCGCTTGGTGGCACTGACGGTGCGGGCTGTGATGTTCATGGCAATGTTGGAGGCGGTGCAAGACAGCGCTATGCCCACACAAAATCCAACGCCTAGCGTGACCATCCAAGCGGCGTCTGCAAATCTTAAAAAGATCAAGCCGATGATGTAGACCACCACGCCCAAGAGTGCCACAGGTCGTGTGCCATATTTATCGGCCCACATGCCAACAAAGGGCTGCGTTGCGCCCCACACGATGTTTTGCAACGCAACGGCCAATGAAAAATCGGCGGCGGTAATGCCAATGTCGCGAATCATGTGCGGTTGCAGCAAGCCAAAACTTTGCCGCATGCCCATGGCCAAACTCAGCATGATGGCTGCACCGCCTAGGATGCTCCAAATTTGAAAAGGCGATAAATCTGTTTTTTTCATCGACGAAAGCTCGCTGCGATGTGGGTTGAAGGAAGTTTGTCGCGGCCAAACAATTTGTTGCGGAAGGTGCCAGGGGTGTACTGGGTTTTGTAGGCACCCTGTTCTTGCAACCTGGGCACAACCAGCGCAATGAAATCGTCAAAGCATTCGGGCACCACAGTGCGAGACAAGTTGAAGCCATCGACATCGGCCTCGGTGCACCATTGAATCATTTGCTGCGCAATGGTGTCGGCTGAGCCAACCCACGGGGCTTGGCGGCTGCCCAGAATCATTTGAGACAACAACTTGCGACGCGTCCACTGCGGGCCCGCTGCACGCGTCATGGCCTCGACGTTGGACACAATGGCCTGGCTCTTGCCCGTCTCTATGGGCTCGTCAATGTCGTATTTCGAAAAGTCGATGCCCATGGAAGCTGCAGCATGCACCAACGCGCCTTCTGAGCTTGCATAACGTTTGTATTCCTCAAACTTCTCTTGCGCTTGGCTGTCGGTAGCGGCAGTAATGATGGTGGCGCCCATCCACACTTGAATGTCGCTGGCCAATCGGCCTTGCGCGACCGCTTGATTTCGAATGCCTTCCACAATGGCTTTTACGCTGGGCATGCTTTGGCCATTGAGAAACACACATTCGGCGTGCGTGGCTGCAAATCGAGAACCTCGTGCAGACGAGCCCGCTTGATAGAGCAATGGCGTGCGCTGCGGCGAAGGCTCGGCCAAGTGCATGGCTTGCACTTGATACTGCGGGCCCTTGTGCTTTACCAAATGAACTTTAGAAGCGTCGGCATACACCCCAGTTTGTCGATTGGCCAACACAGCGCCCTCCTCCCAGCTACCTTCCCACAACTGGTACACCAAGGCCATGTACTCGTCGGCCAAATCGTATCGGTCGTCATGAGCGGTTTGGCCCGACAGCCCAGCCGCGCGCGCTGCACTGTCGAGGTAGCCCGTGACAATGTTCCATCCAATGCGTCCTTTGGTGAGATGGTCCAAAGTGCTCATTCGGCGAGAGAACAAGTAAGGCGACTCGTAGGTGAGGTTGGCCGTCACGCCAAAGCCCAGATGTTCTGTGACACTGGCCATGGCTGGAATGAGCATCATGGGATCGTTTACAGGCACCTGGACTGCGCCTTGTACTGCCGCATCGGGACTGCCGCCCAAAACATCGTACACGCCCACCACATCGGCAAAGAAAATGCCATCGAACAAACCGGCTTCCAAACGCTTGGCGTAGTCGGTCCAATAATTCAAATCGAGGTAACGTGTGGACTGATCGCGCGGATGCGTCCAAAGGCCCTGTTGAATGTGGCCAACGCAGTTCATGTCGAAGGCATTGAGCTTGATGTGTTTGGACATAGGCGTGAAGGTAGAACCTCAAATAGAATCGGCAAACGTGCCTTATCTAACCATAAAACAAAGCGCTTGTGTGTCAACTTAAGCGCACCGCTCAATTTCTTTCACAAGCCCCCACACAATGACTCATACGCCCCGCCATGTGCTGCCTGTCATTGTGCTGGCCCAATTTGCGGGCACCTCACTTTGGTTTGCCATCAACGCGGTCATGCCCGACCTGCAGCGTCAAATGGGCTGGCCCGCCGCAGACATTGGCAGACTTACCTCGGCATTGCAACTGGGCTTTATTGCAGGCACTTTGGTGTTTGCCATTTTGACCATTGCAGACCGCTACTCGTCTAGGCGGGTATTTTTGGTCTGCTCATTGGCAGGTGCCCTTTGCACCTTGGCAGCCTTGTTGCAAGTCGAATCGTTTTCTGCGCTGCTGTTTTGGCGAGCCAGCACTGGGTTTTTTCTGGCCGGTATTTACCCTGTGGGTATGAAGATTGCGGCTCAGTGGTTTCCCAAAGGCTTGGGGGTGGCGCTAGGATGGTTGGTGGGAGCATTGGTGCTGGGTTCGGCCAGTGCGCATGGCATTCGTGCTGTGTCTAGCGAATTGCCTTGGTCAACGGTCATGCTCAGTGTGGCGGCATTGGCTGCCATGGGGGGCTTGATGCTGTATGTGCTGGTGCCAGAGCCCGCTCACAAACCTGCACAAGCCAAACATTTGCAATGGCAGGCCTTGGCCACCATCTGGACCGATCGGCGCGTGAGGGCGTCGGTGCTGGGTTATTTTGGTCACATGTGGGAGCTCTACACCCTGTGGGTTTTGGTGCCGCTCATTTTGGCCACGCGGTTTGAAGGCACACAGCTTTCCATGGCGGCATTTGCTGTGATTGGCGTAGGTGCCTTGGGTTGTATCTTGGGCGGCGTGATGGCTCAACGTTGGGGCAGCGCCAAGGTGGCAAGCTTTCAGCTTTGCATCAGCGGCTTATGCTGTGTGTTGGCGCCTTGGTTGCTATATGCACCAGCCGAATGGATGATGGCATGGTTAATCGTTTGGGGAATTACCGTGGCTGGCGATTCACCACAATTCTCTACATTGACGGCCAGCAACGCCCCGCCTCAAGCAGTTGGAAGTGTATTGACTTTGACCAACTGCATTGGCTTTGGTATTTCGATAGTCAGCATTGAACTCTTCACTGCGCTCTCGGCAACGGTTGCGCTGTCAGCGCTCTTGCCTTGGCTAAGCATTGGCCCACTACTTGGGCTGTTGGCCATGCGACCACTTTTAAAAATTTAATTGGGGTCAGATGAACATTAATTTTGTCAATCAGTGAGGGCAGAGGCTAAGGGGGGCTGAACGATTTCTGGTACTCCAGTATGAGGAAGCCCCCCTGGTGTGCAAAGCGTTTCTTCGCCCGAGTGAAAGTCAATGTTTGGCACTTGGCTCAAATTGACAAGAAACTACTAGGCTCGAAGCTAACTCAGAGTAGATGTTCAATTTGATTGATTACATCTAGAATGAATGGACATCAACGTAACCTGGGATGAAGCAAAGATGAAACCATCACTTACTTCAAGTGGATCGAGCACGAACGTTTTGAGTAAACTTGAAGTAATAGAAAAAATAAAGCAAATTAGTCCTGCTCAGTTTTACGTTTGGGATGGTCAGGATTTAGACGACAAGCCACTCACTCAAGAGCAGTTATCCAAGGCAATTAAAGGAAACTGCTAAATTGGCGCAAATTACTCAAAGAAAACTTGTTGCCTTGGCTAAGCATTGGCCCTCTGCTTGGCATCTGGGCCATGCGCGCCCTCTTGAAAAATTGACTGACTGCAATATCATCTAACGAAGCAGCTGACTTTGTCAGACAGCCTGCACAGTCATGAATGAGCGTTTGAACGCAAATTTGCAAGGAGATCCAAAGCATGACAATCGACAGACGGAAGTGGGTGCTTGGTGCATCATCCTTGCTCATGGCAAAAACCTTGACGGCACAAACCGACAGTCATCACGGCGCTCACCATCCGGCGCTGCCTAAAGCCAGTCCCTCATCAGAGCCCTACGCAAAACTTCAGGGTGGCGTGCCGCACCACCTCACAGCCGACCAAGAGTCGCAACGCTCTGTGAGTAGCCCTGCCCCCAAAGGACCCGCAGGTCGCTGGATTACCCGTGCGTCTTTGCCCATACCTCGCAGTGAAATGGCGTGGGCCACTGAGTGGGCTGGCAGAATGCACGTCATTGGTGGTTATGGCGAGGGACGTGTCGACCGGGGCTACCACCATGTTTACGAACCGCAAGCCGATCAATGGCATTTGGCAGCCCCGCTTCCACGAGGCGCAAACCATGTGGCTGTGGTGTCTCTGGAAGGTCGCATTTACGCATTTGGCGGCTTCATTGAACAAAATCGAAATCCAGACAACCACGCCTACGTTTATGAAGTGTCGCAAGACAAATGGCGTTCAATTGCGCCCATGCCAAGACCTCGGGGTGCCGCTGCCGCCGTGGCTTTGAACGGCAAACTGCACCTGATTGGCGGTGCGTCATCTCCTACCGAAGAGCGCGCCAGTGTGGGATGGCATGAAGTTTATGACCCCCAGACCGATCAATGGAGCCGCAAGAAAGCTTTGCCTGGCGCACGCGATCATGTGGGGTGTGTGGCTTACAAAGGACGAATTCATGTCGTTGGTGGACGCTTCAACACCTTCGAGTACAACACCGATTTGCACCATGTCTACACGCCAGAAAAAGACACTTGGGAACTCCTTGCGCCACTGCCAACAGCACGTTCTGGACATGGCCTGGTAATTTACCGTGATCGCTTTTTTGCAATGGGCGGTGAAGGCGGCATCATCAACCGACCCGGACAACAAACCGTGTTTGGGCAAATGGAAAGCTACGATCCTGCCAGCAACACTTGGCAATCGCATGCTGCCATGCCCATTCCAAGGCATGCTGTGGCGGCAGTCACGATTGGCGATTGGGTATATGTGGCAGGCGGAGGCGCGGTTTTAGGGGGTAGCGTGCAATCTGCGGTGCATGAGGCGTTTAGCTTGAGTGGTGTCTAAGCATCACTCAAAAAACACTTGTTGCCGCAAATCTCTGCGCAGCACCTGCGTGAATTCAGAAAACCATTTGTCGTTTTCTGCGCCACAGATGCTTTGCTTTCTTTCTGAAACATACTTGCGTTTGATGTTTAAGACTTGCCCCTTGAGCTCATAGGTGGATTGGTATTTCAAGGGGCCCGTTGCAAAAGACACGCCTTTGGGAACGCGCGTTATTTTCATGTTCTTTGGAAAGCCGAGTTCAATCCACTCTTCATGTTGCGTAGACACGCAGTAAGTGGGAAATTTTCTGTCTTTGGGCAACACA
>JBEDKQ010000158.1:0-4031 GCA_041172085.1 Pseudomonadota bacterium
CGGCGAGTTCCATGTGTTGCGCGACATTGACTTGTCTGTCGCCAAAGGCGAGCGCATTGTGGTCTGCGGTCCTTCGGGCTCTGGCAAAAGTACGCTCATACGCTGTGTCAACAGGCTAGAAGAACACCAGTCTGGCATTCTCAAAGTTGACGGCACTGAACTCACAGACGACGTCAAGTCCATTGAAGCGGTGCGCCGCCAAGTGGGCATGGTGTTTCAGCAGTTCAACTTGTTCCCGCACCTCACCGTATTGGAAAATCTCACCTTGGCACCCATGTGGGTTGGCAGTATGCCCAAAGCAGAAGCCGAAGAACGTGCCATGCAACAGCTCAAGCGCGTTCGAATTGCAGAGCAAGCTAGCAAATATCCGCTTCAATTGTCTGGCGGTCAGCAGCAACGCGTGGCCATTGCGCGTTCTCTTTGCTTGACACCCAAGATCATGTTGTTTGATGAGCCAACGTCAGCGCTCGATCCCGAGATGATCAATGAGGTGCTAGATGTCATGGTGGAGTTGGCCAATCAGGGCATCACCATGATTTGCGTAACCCACGAGATGGGTTTTGCACGCTCTGTGGCCGACCGTGTGATCTTCATGGACCAAGGTCAAATTGTGGAGCAGAACACTGCCACTGAGTTCTTTGCCAATCCGAAGAACGAACGCACACAAGACTTCTTGTCCAAAATTCTGGCGCACTGATGTCTTCAAGTTCAAAGCCCGCTGGCCCTGCCGGCGGGCTTTCTTATTTAGACCCGCGGGGTGATGCACTACCCCGCCCTCACGGCAATACCTATTGGCTGTGGGCAGGGCATGTGCTTGCGGGTGAGCATCCAGGCAAAGAGGGTGAGACCATGCTGCTTGAGCGCTTGCAATTGTTGGCGCAAATGGGCATCACGCACTTTATCGACCTCACAACAGCCGCAGACCCCTTAAAACCCTATCGACCTTTGGGCGCTGCCGTGCGAATTAACCATCCCATTGCAGATTTTGGTGTGCCCAATGCTGTGCAAATGCAAGCCCTACTGCACAGCATCAACGATGCCTTGCGTCAAGGCGGCAAAGTCTACGTGCACTGCCGCGCAGGCATTGGCAGAACGGGCACTGTGGCGGCCACGTGGCTTGTCAATCAAGGCCTAGACGGGCATGCAGCCTTGGATTTACTCATGCAAAAGTGGCAAGCTGTGGACAAGCGCAAAGAAGAGCCGAACACCCCAGAGACCGAGGCACAACGGCAGTTTGTGTTGGCATGGCAGAGTTCATAGCCTTCAGCATCGAGTACTTTTAGACTCATAT
Source organism: Pseudomonadota bacterium (assembly GCA_041172085.1). Lineage (GTDB taxonomy): Bacteria > Pseudomonadota > Gammaproteobacteria > Burkholderiales > Burkholderiaceae_C > Limnohabitans_A. Next base: position 1,292 of record JBEDKQ010000158.1, read on the forward strand.
TTAAATTTCATTGAGGTACATCAAGAGACTGTTTGAGCCACCTTGATTCAGCGCAATGAATGGCAGACATGAAAGACTTCCAATGAATGAACGGTTAAGCAAACCGTCATTAAAGGGAAATCAAATCATGAAAAAACTCATCATTGCCTCTGCTGCATGCGCACTCTTGTCTGGCGCTGCTTTTGCCGATCAAAGCCCATGGATGGTTCGCGCGCGAGCTGTGGGTCTCGACATGGACAACAAAGATTCAACAGGTTTAGGTTTGAGCGTTAACAACAAAACCATTCCTGAAGTGGACATCAGCTATTTCATCAATAAGAATGTTGCCGTCGAATTAATTTTGACAGTGCCACAAAAGCAAACCGTTAGCTCTGCGGCGATGGCCACCGACATTGGCACCTTCAAACATTTGCCGCCAGTGATCACTTTGCAATACCACTTTGATAACTTTGCAGGCTACACGCCCTATTTGGGCGCAGGCCTAAACTACACGCAAATTACGCAAGTCAATTTGTTAAACGGCGGCGCTAACCTTAACAGCCACAACTGGGGCGGCGTGTTGCAAGCTGGCGTTGATTTTCCTATCGACAAAAACCTCAGCTTTAACATTGACTTCAAAAAGCTCAACTTAAAGTCGGATGTCTTTGTAGGCGGCGTTAACAGTGGCGTCTTAAAACTCAACCCCACACTGATTGGTGTGGGTCTTGGCTATCGCTTTTAAGATCTGATGGCGTGATTAACTAAACACACCACCATAGGTTTTACGCAAATCGCCTTTTTGAACCTTGCCTGTGCCCCCCACGGGCAAGGACTCCAAAAAGATCACATCGTCGGGAACCCACCACTTGGCCACCTTGGTTTCCAAGAAAGACAAAATTTCTTCCTTCTCTACAGACTGCCCTGGCTTGCGCACCACAAACATCAAGGGGCGCTCATCCCACTTGGGATGCTTCACGCCAATAACGGCAGCCATGGCCACTGCAGGGTGCGCAATGGCGGCATTTTCTAAGTCGATGGAGCTGATCCATTCACCGCCGGTTTTGATCACATCTTTGGTGCGATCACGAATTTGCATCACGCCATGGGCATCAATGGTTGCAATGTCGCCAGTGGGAAACCAGCCGTTGACCAAAGGTGATTTCTCACCTTTGTAATAGCCCGAAATAATCCATTGACCGCGTACCATCAATTCACCTTGAGAGGTGCCATCGCGCGGGAGTGTGTTGCCCGCTTCGTCGACCACTTTGATGTCCACCCCAAACACCGAACGGCCTTGCTTGCCAACCAGGGCATGACGCTCTGCCGGCGGCATGGCTTTTTGTTCAGGGGTCATGCTGCTCATGGTGGCCACAGCCGTGGTTTCAGTCATGCCCCAACCGTGGCGCACCTCTACGCCATAGTCGTCGTTGAATTTGGCAATTAATGCAATTGGCATGGCCGAGCCACCCACAGCAGTGCGCTTCATGGTTGTAAAGCGCAACTTGTTTTGTTCAACGTGCTGAATGAGTGCCATCCAAATGGTGGGCACACCTGCACTGATGGTGACTTTTTCTGACTCCATCAATTCGTACAAACTGGCGCCGTCTAGCTTGGGGCCAGGCAAGACCAGTTTGGCGCCAGCAACGGGTGCTGCATACGGAATGCACCACGCATTGATGTGGAACATAGGTACCACCGGCAGGATGGCCTCTTCAGGCGATAAATTCAAAATACTGGGCAAGCAATCGGAAATGGCATTGATCACAATGGCACGGTGCGAATACAAAGCGCCCTTTGGGTTGCCTGTGGTGCCCGAGGTATAGCAAATAGCAGCGCCAGTGCGTTCATCAAACTCGGGCCACTCAAACACATCGCTGGCGGGTGCAATCAGTTCGTCGTAGCAAAGCACGTTGGACACACCTTCTATTTCAGGCATGTGCGCGCGCTCGGTAAGGCACACCCAGGCACGCACTTTGGGGCAGTGCGCGGCAATGCCTTTGATGAGTGGCGCAAACGTGATGTCAAACAACACCACTTCATCTTCGGCGTGGTTGATGATGTAAATGAGTTGCTGTGGGTGAAGACGTGGGTTGCAGGTGTGCATGACCATGCCACTGCCCGACACAGCGTAATAGGCTTCAAGATGGCGGTGGTTGTTCCAAGCAATAGAGCCCACCACACTGCCCTCTTTCAAATTCAATCCCTTGAGTGCGTTGGCCAGTTTGCGTGAGCGCTTGGCACAATCGGCATAGGTGTAGCGAAACAAAGGGCCATGCGTTTCACGCGAGACCACTTCTTGGCCCCCAAACTGCGCAGCAGCGTGCTCCAAAATGCCCGACAAGAGCAAGGGACGGTCCATGATGAGGCCGGGTTTGAGCATGAAATTCTCCGAATCAATTGAATTCAGAGATGATAGTCATTGACGCTGGCGTGTCTCTCGGGATTGACCCGTAAAAGGCGCTTGGTAAAGCCACACAGGCCGACCAGGGCTGGCCTCTGTTTTGGCTGTGTACTTGAGTTCTACTGCTTCAAACTCCAAGCTCACCAACCACGCGCCAGGCTTCATTTCTGCCTTGGCTTTTTCAACGGCACGCGGCATGGTTTCGGGGCGCTGAAACAAGTACACCATGTCGTAAGCACCCCAATGGTCTTGCCAAATGTCACCGCAACGCACCTCGGCCCATGGGCATCTGAACTTGGCCAACCAACTTAAAGGACGGCTGAACTCAATGCCAATCCACTGTGCATTCACGTAGGCCAA
>JBEDKQ010000159.1:0-4021 GCA_041172085.1 Pseudomonadota bacterium
ATTGCGAAGTGCCGTAAATACTGCCAAAGGAAAACGCAAGCGGTTCTCTAAGGACCCCCCATATTCATCTTTGCGCAGGTTGGTCAGTGGTGAAATAAAACCAGACAACAAATAGCCATGCGCGCAGTGCAACTCCAACCAATCGAAGCCAGCTTTCGCACCACGCTCAGCAGCAGACACAAACGCTGCCAACACATCGGCCATGTCAGTCTGTGTCATTTCATTTGGAATTTGGCTAACACCGACCATGTAAGGCAATGCCGAGGGCGCTATCAAGGGCCAGTTTTGGCCATCACGTGCTACATCATTCAAGGGCATGTCGATGCCGTCCCATGCGCGGCGTGTAGAGCCTTTGCGGCCAGCATGACCCAACTGCAAAGCCATCTTGGCATCTGACTGCGCATGCACAAAATGCACAATGCGCGCCCATGCGCTTTGCTGTTCGTCGTTCCACAAACCGGGACAACCCGGCGTAATGCGACCCTCCGGCGTGACGCAGGTCATCTCTGTAAAGACAATGGCAGCGCCCCCAACAGCACGTGCACCGTAATGCATCAAATGAAAATCACCCGGCACACCGTCCACCGCAGAGTAGGTGGCCATGGGCGAAACCATCACTCGGTTTTTTAAGGTGATGCCGCGTGCTTGCAAAGGCAAGAACATAGGCGGCGTTGACTTGGCTCGCACGCTGTCATCAAAATTGGCCAGCAATGCCATGAAACGCTCATAAGCCGCTACAAACTTGTCGTCACGCAACCTCAAGTTTTCATGTGAAATTCGCTGACTGCGTGTGAGCAAAGAATAAGCAAATTGCTGCGGCGGCAAATTCACATAGCGTGCCACATTCTCAAACCACTCTGTGGAGTTGCGTGCTGCATTTTGGATCTTCAACACTTCAACAGATCGTGTGGCTTGATAAGAAGTCATGACCGTCTTCATGCCTTTTACATCGTGCCCCACTCGCTCAAAGGTATCGGCCAATTCAATGGCATCCTCTAGCGCCAGCTTGGTACCAGAGCCAATCGAAAAGTGCGCCGTGTGCGCTGCATCGCCCATCAGCACATAGGGCACCTCACGGCCATCTGCCGATGTGTGCCAGTGCACCCACTGTTCACAGATGACACGTGGAAACTTGATCCAATGCGCAGAACCTCGCAAGTGTTTTGCATTGGTCATGAGGGGGTTGCCGTCCAAGTACTTGGCAAACAACTTTTCGCAAAATGCCACTGACGCCTCCTGCGTCATGGTTTCAAAACCAGCAGCCTTCCACACAGCCTCGGGGGTTTCCACAATGAAAGTAGAAGTGTCGCCGTCATACTGATAGGCGTGCGCCTGAAACCATCCATGCTCGGTCTCTTCAATGGCAAATGTGAAGGCGTCAAACAACTTGCGTGTGCCCAACCAAACAAAGCGGCATTTGCGCTCATCAATGTCGGGCTTGTAGGTTTGCTCAAAACGCGTACGTACTTTGGAATTGATGCCGTCACACGCAATGACCAAGTCGGCGTTGTAAAGCGCGCCAATGTCTGCATTGGCATCGACTTCTGCTTCAAACACCAGCTCTACGCCCAATTCTTCACATCGCTTTTGCAAAATGTTCAACAAGCGTTTGCGCCCAATGCCACAAAAGCCGTGCCCCCCAGAGCGCATGGTTTCGCCTTTGAAATGCACCGCAATGTCATCCCAATGGTTGAACGAACCCAAAATTTCTGAGGCCGTCACGGGATCGGCCACTTGCAACTTGGACATGGTTGCATCCGAAAACACCACCCCCCAACCAAAGGTGTCGTAGGGCTTGTTGCGCTCGAGTACGGTGATGTGGTGATCGGGATGACGCAGCTTCATCAGCAAACCGAAATACAAACCCGCGGGGCCGCCACCTAGGCAGACGATGTTCATGACGATGTTCCTTGTCCCTGATTTCAAATTGTTTCAACTTAAATAGTTGAAGTTTGAAATAATTATGAACAAACCCATTAAAAGGGTCAAGGCATAAAAAAAGCAGCCTGACAAGGCTGCTTTTTGGCGTCGATTTATTGGTTCATCACCGTGATACTGATCCGCCGGTTTCGAGGATCTTTGGGATCGTTTGGGTTGTAGGGTGCCGTATCGGCCACCCCCTCAATCTTGGCAAATCGATTGCCAGGAATGCCCTTCTTCTCAATGATCTTGCGCGTTTCCTCGGCACGCTCGGCCGACAAGGACCAGTTGTTGCGGTCATCGGTATTGGCAAACTGCACACTGTCGGTATGCCCTCGGATGGCCACTTTGTTGGGCAGGGCTGCCAATGTTTTGGACACTTCCGCCAGCAAAGCTTGCGCCCTAGGCGTCATGCTGGTGGTTCCTAAACCAAACATGGCGAAGTCAGCTTTGTCAATGATCTCAATTCGCAGGCCGTCTTTGTCACGCGCAAACTGAACCTGGTCTTTGAGTTTGTCCAACTTGGGATTCTTGGCCAATGCTTCTTTGATCTCTTTTTCCATCTTCTCAAAGTTGGCTTTGTCTGCCGCTTCGGCAGCCTTCTTGCCCGGATCGCCATCTTGCCCAGACTCTTTGCTGTCAGAGCCGTTGGGAGAAGGATCGTTTTCGGTAGGGCCGCCTTGCGAGCGAGGCGTGACCATGTTCAGGGTGCTGGTTTGCTTGGCTGAGAAAGGGAATCCCTCGGGATCGATCACGGAGCGGCCGCCAAACATACCGTCGGAACCCGCCAGCTTGCCCATGGTGACATTGCTGTGCGATGTAGGCTTGAAATAGTCGGCCACGCTCTTGCGCTGGTCGGCATTGGAGGCGCCCAACAACCACATCAACAAGAAAAACGCCATCATGGCGGTCATCATGTCGGCAAGGGCAATTTTCCAAGCACCACCGTGTGCGCCACCATGGCCATCGTCAATGATTTTTTTGATGGTGATGGAGGGTGCCACCACCACCGGCGCATCTACTTCGGCTTCTTCTGGAATCAGCGGTGCAGCCTCAGCCGCACCGTCTGCGGCATCTGCAGCAGCCTCAAGAGGTTTCGCCTCGTCTGTTGGAGCGTCTAAAACTGCCTCAGCCATGACGATTAGCCCCCTCGCAAGCCATCAAAAACTTCAGCAAAACTAGGCTGATTGTGGTGACTGATACCCGCTCGTGCGGCCTCAATGATCAAAGGCATGGGGTGACCATGCAAGGTCCCAATGATGATTTGTTTCACCACTTTGTAAATTTGGCCTTCATCGTCAATGATCTGCGCCAACCTGGATGCCATCGGTTCAATGAAACCATAGGCCATGAACACGCCCAAGAAAGTACCCACCAAGGCGCCACCAATCATGGCACCCAGCACTGCTGGCGGCTGGTCGATCGCATCCATGGTTTTGACCACACCAAGCACACAAGCCACAATACCCAAGGCGGGCAGCGCGCCGGCCAAGGTGGCCAAAGCAGTTTGTGCCTTCAAGGCATCGTGGTGGTGCGTTTTGATCGACAAGTCCATGACGTCTTCAACCGCATACGGGCTTAAGGGACTGGTAGACACCACCATCAAACGAACCGTGTTACACACCAAATCTAGCAAGGCATGGTCGTGCAGAATTTTGGGGTACTCGCCAAAGATGGCACTGGACTCTGGATTTTCAATGTGCGCTTCAAGGGCCACGGGGCCCTCGGTTTTGAGCGTCTTCATAATTTTGGACACCACAAAGATGGTGCTCAAGTAATCTTCTTTTTTGTAGGCAGGGCCCTTGAACACTTTGCCCATACCGGCCAAGGCACCCTTGAAAATGTCCATGCTGTTACCAATCAGCATGCCGCCAATACCCGCACCCAAAATAATGAAGGTCTCAATCGGCGCGGATTTGATGATCGGCTTCATGCTTCCGCCGGCCATGATAAAGCCGCCGAACACGCAAACCATCAAAACCACGATACCAATAATCGCATTCATATTTCTCTCCAAAAACGAACAAACGGGCGGCTGGCTTCCCAGCAGCGCCCGTCATTGTTCCCTCAAAGCCCTTGCCCTTTCAGGCAAAAGCTCAAT
>JBEDKQ010000160.1:0-3917 GCA_041172085.1 Pseudomonadota bacterium
GGTCATGGCTTGTTGGCTTTTCGCGATCCCTTTGGTATTCGTCCTCTGTGCATTGGCAAGGGCAAAGACGGTACCTACATGTTGGCCAGTGAGTCTGTTGCGCTTGAGGGTACCTTGCATCAGTTTGAACGCAACATTGCACCTGGTGAAGCAGTGTTTATCGACATGCAAACCCAGTTGCACAGTCAGCAATGTGCGGTTTCACCCAACTTGAATCCATGCATTTTTGAGTATGTGTATCTGGCTCGACCAGACTCCACCTTGGATGGTATTTCTGTTTACCAAGCTCGCTTGAACTTGGGTGAAACCTTGGCCAAGCGCGTCATCTCAACGGTCCCACCCAGCGACATTGATGTGGTCATTCCGATTCCAGAATCAAGCCGCCCAAGTGCAGCGCAACTGGCTCAGTTATTGGGCTTGCCTTATCGCGAAGGCTTTGTGAAAAATCGCTACGTGGGCCGTACGTTCATCATGCCAGGTCAGGCTGTGCGCAAAAAATCAGTGCGCCAAAAACTCAATGTGATTGCGTCCGAATTCAAGGGACGCAATGTGTTGTTGGTGGACGATTCCATTGTGCGTGGCACCACCAGCAGAGAAATTGTGCAAATGGCCCGGGAGGCTGGCGCGCGTAAGGTCTACATGGCCAGCGCGGCCCCTCCGGTTCGTTACCCCAATGTCTATGGCATTGACATGCCAACAGCCGATGAGTTGGTCGCTCACAACCGTACAGTGGATGAGATTCGTCAAATCATTGATTGCGATGCCTTGATTTATCAAGACGTAGACGCCATGAAACTGGCCGTCGCCAATGCTGTTTTACCCGGCTATCCAAAAGTCAAAGGCTTTGACGCTTCGTGCTTTGATGGCGTTTATGTCACCGGCGATGTATCGGCAGAAGACATTGCGCGCTTGAATGAAAACCGACCTTCACAACAAGATGAGTCAGAAGCTGACACAGATCGCTCACGTTTGGCTTTGCCCAACGCAAGTTAAATCAGATCAGCCCATTAACTTTCCTGAATGACAGACATGAGTCAACATCCTTTGCCAGAAAATTTACACATCGATACTTTGGCTGTGCGCGCTGCTGTCGATCGCAGCCAGTATGGTGAAAATTCTGAAGCGATGTATTTAACCAGTGGCTACGTGCAACCCGATGCTGAAACTGCTGCGCGCAGATTTGCAGGTGAAGAGGAGGGCTACACCTACGCTCGATTGGGCAATCCCACGGTTAGCAGTTTTGAAATGCGCTTGGCAGCCATGGAAAGTGCCGAGGCTTGCATTGCTACGTCCACAGGTATGTCCGCCATATTGTTGATGTGCTTAGGCTTGCTGAAAAGCGGTGACCACGTGATTTGTTCGCACTCATTGTTTGGCTCCACCATCAAGCTGATTGGCAGCGAGTTTGCCAAGTTTGGGGTGCAAACCAGTTATGTGTCGCAAACCAATGTGGCCGAGTGGCAAGCCGCCATGCAGCCCAATACCCGATTGTTGTTTGCCGAAACGCCCACCAATCCCTTAACCGATGTCTGCGACATACAGGCGCTAGCCGAAATCGCGCACGCTGGCAATGCTTTGCTGGTGGTTGACAACTGTTTTGCAACGCCCATTTTGCAACGCCCTTTAGAGATGGGCGCCGATTTGGTGGTGCATTCCGGCACCAAGTATTTGGACGGTCAAGGCCGCGTCATGGCGGGTGCCTTGTGCGGTTCGAAGGCTTTGATCGATGACGTCTTTGGGCCAGTAATGCGCAGTGCTGGCATGACCTTGTCACCCTTCAACGCTTGGGTGGTTTTAAAAGGTTTGGAAACTTTGAGCATTCGCATGCTTGCGCAATCTCAGCAGGCCTTGGCCTTGGCGCAATGGTTGGAGGCGCAACCGCAGGTTGCACGTGTTTTCTATCCAGGGTTGAAGAGCCATCCACAACATGAACTTGCCATGAAGCAGCAGTCAGGTTTGGGTGGTGCAGTCTTGTCTTTTGAGGTCAAGGCCAACACGCCTGAGCAAGGTCGGGAGAATGCTTTTAAAGTCATGAATGCAACGCGCATGGTGTCGCTAAGTACCAACTTGGGCGATGTCAAAACATTGGTAGCGCACCCTGCCAGTACCTCGCACGGCCGTTTGTCAGAAGCGCAGCGCCAAGTAGCAGGTATCCAACAAGGGTTGATTCGCGTGGCGGTTGGCCTTGAGCATTTGGATGATTTGAAAGCCGATTTCACGCGTGGCTTTCAAACACTTTAATTTTGAAAATAACAAGAATGACTGCTTTACAAAAACCGGTTCGTACACGATTTGCGCCTTCGCCTACGGGCTTCATCCACTTAGGAAATATTCGCTCAGCTTTGTACCCTTGGGCGTTTGCCAAGTCGCAAGGTGGCACTTTCATTTTGCGCATTGAAGACACCGATTTGGAGCGCTCTAACCAAGCGTCAGTCGATGTCATTTTGGAAGGCATGGCATGGCTTGGCATGAACCCCGATGAGGGGCCGTTCTATCAAATGCAGCGCATGGACCGTTACAAAAAAGTACTGACCGAATTGCAAGCCACTGGGCAGGTCTACCCTTGCTACATGAGCATTGAAGAGTTGGATGCCTTGCGGGAAAAGCAAATGGCCGCCAAAGAGAAACCTCGTTACGACGGAACTTGGCGCCCAGAGCCAGGCAAGACCTTGCCGCCTGTGCCTGAAGGTGTCAAGCCTGTTCTACGTTTCAAGAATCCTATCGAAGGTGTCGTGGCCTGGGATGACAAGGTTAAGGGTCGCATAGAAATTAGCAATCAAGAGTTAGACGACTTGGTCATTGCACGCCCTGACGGCACGCCCACTTACAACTTCTGTGTGGTGGTGGACGACATTGACATGCAGATCACCCACGTGATTCGCGGCGATGACCATGTGAACAATACGCCTCGCCAAATTAACATCTTCAAAGCACTTGGCAAAGATGTGCCTGTCTATGCGCACTTGCCCACCGTGTTGAATGAGCAGGGCGAGAAGATGAGCAAGCGCAACGGCGCGAAGCCTGTCACACAATACCGCGATGAAGGCTATTTGCCCGACGCCATGGTGAACTACTTGGCGCGCTTGGGTTGGAGTCACGGTGACGATGAAATTTTCAGTCGTCAGCAATTCTTGGATTGGTTTGATTTAGACCATTTGGGACGCAGTGCCGCGCAGTTTGACGACGCCAAATTGCGCTGGGTCAATGCGCAGCATTTGAAAGCCACAGACGATGCCCAATTGGCAGAGTGGGTGAGTGCCATCTTGTCGCAACGCGGCATCGCCACTGATGCGCGCTTGGCCGCCATTTGCGGTTTGTTCAAAGACCGGTGTGACACCTTGTGCGTATTGGCCGATTGGGTGGCCGTGTTTTATGGCGATGTGACGCCTAAAGCCGAAGAGAAAGCGCAGCATGTCACCGATGCGGTCAAACCGGCCTTGGCAAGCTTGGTCACCCAACTGTCTGCGGCTGCATGGGACAAAGTCAGCATTGCCGCCGCTATTAAAGAAGTGCTGAATGAGCATGGTTTGAAAATGCCTCAATTGGCCATGCCTGTTCGGGTTTTGGTGATGGGCACAGCTCAGACCCCATCTTTGGATGCGGTCTTATCTTTGTGTGAAAAGCAAAAAGTTTTGGAGCGCTTGAAAAACGCGTAAAAATCTGTCTATAATCCATTTCTCGACACCAACGAGGGATGTTTAAAAACATCACAAAGGGGGTATAGCTCAGCTGGGAGAGCGCTTGCATGGCATGCAAGAGGTCAGCGGTTCGATCCCGCTTACCTCCACCAAGTGTTGAGAATTGAGTTGTAAAAATTCAGTCCAGGTTATGACCCTATCGTCTAGAGGCCTAGGACATCACCCTTTCACGGTGAGTACCGGGGTTCGAATCCCCGTAGGGTCGCCAAGTTTTGTTGC
>JBEDKQ010000161.1:0-3858 GCA_041172085.1 Pseudomonadota bacterium
TCGCGTAAATTTCGGAATGAAGATCTTCATTCCTAGTCATTCTTGCGTCTGCAAGCAAATGAAAGTACCTCATTGTCCTTTTCAGATTCAATGGATATCTGACTAAGCGTTGCAAAGACAAATGATGATCAAAATAATTCGTACAACAATTGATGTCAATAAAAAGCTACCCAAGTTTAGGCAAAAGGTCAATTTAACTTTGCTCGATTCCACTACTGAAGCAGACATAGCAAAGCACAAGGCGCAGGACGATGCTGAGGCATTATTTGATGCAGTTCAATTTGCAAAGAGTAACAAGAATAAATTGACCAGCAAGGCAGGCAATTGGCATAATATGCCAACACCCCTCACCAAGGACACTCCCATGCCTACTCGAAACGTCGTGCTTACAGAGCATCAAGCCTCCTTGATTGAACGGCTGGTCAACAGCGGTCGCTACCAAAACGCCAGTGAAGTGTTGCGAGAAGGTCTTCGGATGGTCGAGCAGCGCGAGAAAGAAGACGCCAATCGCCTTCTGGCCCTGAGGGAAGCAATGGAATTGGGTATGGCAGACTTTGAGGCTGGTAGATACAAACAGTTTGATACCAAGGAGTCATTGCGTGCTCACCTGAAGTCTATTGTTGCCAAAGCTGCGGCAGCAGCATGAGCTTCAATTGGCGTATCCAGCAAACTGATCAAGTTGAAGTAGATTTAATAAGTATCTACCTCTGGACTGCTAATACGTTTGGTAAAAATCAAGCAGAAAAATACATAGAAACCATCACATCAGCCATTGAGGCTCTTGTGATTGGCCCATACCTTCAAGGAAGTAAAGCTAGAGACGATATTGGCCAAGGCATTCGACTTTTACACGTACAACGGAAAGGCAAAAAAGGACGCCATTTCGTGATGTTCAAACCAATGGATGATCAAACCATTCTGGTTATTCGCTTGCTTCATGACAGAGCAGACCTAACCAGAGATTCTCTGGAACTTATGAACGATTCGCAGAGATAAAAGCACCCCTAACTGATTACGCCAGGCGCTTCAACAACTCCAAAGTCGTCGCACTTTGATTCATCGTGTAGAAGTGCAAGGCAGGCACACCCGCATTGCGCAGCTGGTCACACAAATCGGCCACCACATCCAAGCCAAAGGCCTTGATAGACGCCGTGTCATCACCAAAGCCTTGCAAGCGCAAACGAATCCAACGGGGGATTTCTGCACCGCATGCATCTGAGAATCTCAACAGCTGTGTAGAGCTGGTGATAGGCATGATGCCAGGCACCACAGGCACATCCACACCCAACTTATGCGCATCGTCCACAAAGCGGAAGTACGCATCGGAATTGTAGAAGTACTGCGTAATGGCCGAGTTAGCGCCAGCTTTCACTTTGGCTACAAAGGCCTGCAAATCGGACTCAGGTGATTTAGCTTGTGGATGCACTTCAGGATAGGCTGCCACTTCAATGTGAAAGTCGTCGCCGGTTTCTTTGCGAATGAAAGCCACCAAATCGGACGCGTAATGAAACGCGCCGCCCATGCCGTAACCACTGGGCAAATCGCCGCGCAAGGCCACCAAGCGCTTCACGCCCATGGCCTTCAAGGTGGCCAGTTCTTTGCGAACAGATTCTTCGCTGGCACCAATGCAAGAGAAGTGCGACGCAGCGGCCACGCCTTCTTTCAAAATCTCGCCCACGGTGCCAAAGGTGCCTTCTTGCGTAGAGCCGCCAGCACCATAAGTCACTGAACAAAACTCAGGTGCTTCGGTGTAAAGCTGTTGACGCACAGCGCGCAACTTCTCGGCACCTTCCGGTGTTTTAGGTGGAAAAAATTCAAAGCTAACTGGTAATTTTTTCATCGCTGTTCATGAGCCCGCTTATTCAGCCAACTCAATCAATTTGTTCGCGCCGAATTTGCGCTTGATTACTCTGTCTCTGCAGGCTTCACAGCTTGCACAAAAAACTCACGATTGCCATCACCACCTTCAATGGCGCTGTCGTACCAACCGGTCACTTTCAAACCCAACTCTTTGAGTGAGGTGCGAATGCGTTTTTCAATCACGGGGTACATGGCAGGGTCTTTGACCAAGCCGTTCTTGCCAATGTTCTCGGGCTGCAATTCAAACTGGGGCTTCACCAACATCAAAAGCGTGCCACCTGGTTTTAAAAACGGCACTACACCCGGCAACACCAAAGTCAACGAGATGAAGGACACATCGCCCACCATCACATCAAAGCCAGCTTCAGCATCGGGAATGCGTTCGTCATCGGGCATCAGCTCGCGGGCATTCACACCTTCAATGCAAATGACGCGCGCATCTTCACGCACACGCGGATGCACTTGACCATGGCCCACATCGATGCCCACCACTTCGGCAGCACCGTTCAGCAGCAAGCACTCGGTAAAACCACCCGTGCTCTGACCCACATCCAAACAACGGTGGCCTGAAACAGAAACGCCACTGTCACGCAGTGCACCTTCCAGTTTCAAGCCGCCGCGCGAAACGTACTTCGATTCGGAGTCGTCCAGCAACACAATTTCTGCATCGCTGGGCACTTCGTCTTTGTTCTTGTTGATCTTGCGCCATTCCACCGAAGACTTCACAGCCTCCACCACAGCCGTCGGCAAAGCGCCCGGTGGCGTGCGCCACTGAACACCCGCCGCAATTAGCCGCTGGGCCTGTGAACGAGACGCGGCCAAGCCGCGCTCTACTAACAATTGGTCAATGCGCAAAATAATCCGTTCAAAATCGAAACCGAAATTCAGTCGTCATGCACAAGCACCTGAGGGCGCTTGCGCACAAAGCCAAATCAATAACGGTATGTGTCAGGCTTGTAAGGGCCGTTTTTAGACACACCAATGTAGGCCGCTTGCGAGTCAGACAACTCGGTCAACATGGCGCCCACCTTCATCAGGTGCAAACGTGCAACCTTCTCGTCCAAGTGCTTAGGCAACACATAGACCTTGCCGTTTTCGTATGCTTCTGGGCGTGTGAACAATTCAATTTGCGCAATGGTTTGATTGGCAAACGAAGAGCTCATCACAAAGCTGGGGTGACCTGTACCGCAACCCAAGTTCACCAAGCGGCCTTTGGCCAACATGATGATTTTCTTGCCGTCGGGAAACACAATGTGATCAACCTGTGGCTTGATCTCTTCCCATGTGTATTTCTCAACAGAGGCAATGTCGATTTCATTGTCGAAGTGACCAATGTTACAAACGATGGCCTCGTCTTTCATGGCCAACATGTGGTCGTGCGTAATCACGTGCTTGTTGCCCGTAGCAGTGACGAAGATGTCTGCTTTGTCGGCAGCGTAATCCATGGTGACCACTTTGTAGCCTTCCATGGCGGCTTGCAATGCGTTGATAGGATCGATCTCAGTCACCCACACTTGTGCGCTCAAAGCGCGCAAGGCTTGTGCACTGCCCTTGCCCACGTCGCCGTAACCGGCCACCACAGCCACTTTGCCGGCAATCATCACGTCAGTGGCGCGCTTGATACCGTCGACCAAAGACTCGCGGCAGCCGTACAAGTTGTCAAACTTGGACTTGGTCACAGAGTCGTTGACGTTGATGGCGCGGAACATCAGTTCGCCCTTGGCGCTCATCTCGTTCAGGCGGTGCACGCCTGTGGTTGTTTCTTCGGTCACGCCAATGATTTGGGCAGACTTGCGGCTGTACCAAGTGCTGTCTTCGGCCAACTTGGCCTTGATGGCGGCAAACAAGCAGGTCTCTTCTTCAGAGCCTGGGTTGTTCAACAAGGATGCGTCTTTTTCTGCGCGCTTGCCCAAGTGCATCAGGAGCGTGGCGTCGCCGCCGTCGTCCAAAATCATGTTGGGGCCTTCGCCTTCAGTGCCCTTGGCGCCGAAGTCAAAA
>JBEDKQ010000162.1:0-4306 GCA_041172085.1 Pseudomonadota bacterium
CTTTGACGGAGCAGTCATGACTGACATTGATTCTTTGGCCCACATTGCCCCCCGCGACAAAGCAGAAATTTTGGCGCAGGCGTTGCCCTACATTCGCAAGTTTCATGGCGAGACCTTGGTCATTAAATACGGCGGCAACGCCATGACCGACCCTGCCTTGCAAGCCGACTTTGCCGAAGACGTGGTGCTTTTGAAGTTGGTGGGCATGAACCCTGTGGTGGTTCACGGCGGTGGTCCGCAAATTGAAACCGCCTTGAAACGCTTGGGCAAAAAAGGTGAGTTCATTCAAGGCATGCGCGTGACCGACGCCGAAACCATGGAAGTGGTGGAGTGGGTCTTGGCCGGTGAAGTGCAGCAAGACATTGTGGGCTTGATCAATCAAGCGGGTGGCAAGGCCGTGGGTTTGACAGGCCGTGATGGCGGTCTGATTCGTGCCAAAAAATTGAAGATGTTGGACAACGCCGACCCTAGCAAAGAGTACGATGTGGGCCAAGTGGGCGATATTGAATCGATTGACCCCAGTGTGGTCAAAGCCTTGCAAGACGATGCCTTCATTCCCGTCATCAGCCCCATTGGTTTTGGCGCAAACAACGAAAGCTACGCCGATGTGGTGGCCGGCAAATTGGCCAGTGTGCTCAAAGCCGAGAAGTTGGTGCTGCTGACCAACACGCCTGGCGTGTTGGACAAAGCAGGCAATTTGTTGACCGACCTCAGCGCACGCCGCATTGACGAGTTGTTTGCCGATGGCACCATCAGTGGCGGCATGTTGCCCAAAATCAGTGGCGCCTTGGATGCCGCGAAGAGTGGCGTGAACGCGGTGCACATCATCGATGGCCGTGTACCGCATGCCATGTTGTTAGAGATTTTGACCGATCAAGCCTTCGGCACCATGATTCGCAGCCACTGAGCAAGGACTATTTCATGACCACAGAGACAAGTCACGAAGACAACGTGCCCGAGAACGAAGAGGCTGGCGCTGCACCCACACGCAAGCGCCCCAAGCCCGGCGAGCGTCGCTTGCAAATTTTGCAAACCCTGGCGGGCATGCTGGAGCAACCTGGTGCCGAGCGCATCACCACAGCGGCCTTGTCTGCCAAGTTGGGTGTGAGTGAGGCGGCTTTGTACCGTCACTTCGCCAGCAAAGCGCAAATGTTTGAAGGACTGATTGATTTTGTTGAGCAGTCGGTGTTTGCGTTTGTGCGTCAAATAGCCGACCGCGAACCTGCGGGTCCTGCACAAGTGGCGCGCACCGTGGCGCTCATTTTGCAATTTGCAGAAAAGAATCCGGGCATGGCGCGCGTCATGACAGGCGATGCGCTGGTGTTTGAAAACGAGCGTTTGCAAGAGCGCATGAATTTGTTGTTCGACAAACTTGAAAGTGCCTTCAAGCAGTCATTGCGTGAAGGCGGTCCTCAAAGTGATACGCCCACTGTGGATGCGCAAGTGACAGCGTCATTGCTGGTGGCTTTCATGATGGGCCGCATGCAACGCTTTGCACGTTCAGGCTTTAAGCGTTTGCCCTCAGAGAATTTGCAGGCTTCTTTGGCGCGCGTGCTTTGAACAGAGGGTTCTAGGCGATCTCAGAACTAGTGGTTTACTATTTTTTAAAATGCACCAAATAATGTGCTTTTTAAAGTGCTAATTCAATGTCTGTCACCCAAATCATTTATGCCCGCAATACAGTCAGCATGACTGATCTTCGGCGTAATCCCTCGGAGGTCATTGAGGTGGCCAATTTGGCGCCGGTGGCTGTGTTGAATCACAACAAACCTGCCGCTTATTTAATTTCAGCTGCGGCCTATGAAGAGATCTTGGAACAACTCGAAGACGCGGCCCTGACAAAGATCGTCAAAGCACGCCAGCGTGGTAGATCGGTCAAGGTCAACATTGACGACCTATAGTCTTGAGTTTCACGAGCTGGCGCTAAAAGAATGGAAAAAATTAGATGGCTCGATCAAGGTGCAGTTCAAAAATGCCTTGTCTAAACGGCTTGTAACGCCCCATGTGCCTTCTGCAAAACTTCGCGGCCATTTGCAAAACACCTACAAGATCAAATTGCGTGATGTGGGTTACCGCTTAGCTATGAAGTCATCGACCAGCAATTGGTTGTGATGGTCATTGCTGTTGGCAAGCGAGACCACAATGAGGCCTATCAGAGCGCTGTCAAACGACACAACTGAGTTGGCAACTGAGTTCACGACTGCTGAGTTCACCAACTCCAAAGTGTGCCGTCATGCTGCAGCCTGTTGACGGGTAAATAGGCGCGCTGATACGGATATTTGGCAGCCAGCTTTTCATCGATGTCTACACCGTGGCCGGGCGACTCGCCGCAATACAGCATGCCTTTTTCAAAGCGCCAATCGTGTGGAAACACCGACAGCATTTCTTCGCTGTGCGCCATGTGTTCCTGAATGCCAAAGTTGGGCACCCAGGTGTCAAAGTGCAAAGCTGCGCCCATGCAAACCGGTGACATGTCGGTGGCGCCGTGGCAACCGGTGCGCACTTGGTACAGGCTGGCCAAATTGGCAATGACGCGCAGATGCGTGATGCCGCCTGCATGGGTGACTGTGGTGCGGATGTAGTCGATCAGTTGCTGCTCGATCAAATCTTTGCAATCCCACACCGTGTTGAAAATCTCGCCGACCGCCAAAGGTGTGGTGGTGTGATGGCGAATGAGCTTGAAGGCTTCTTGGTTCTCGGCGGGTGTAGGGTCTTCTAGCCAGAACAAGTGAAAGGGCTCGAGTTCTTTGCCCAAGCGGCCGGCTTCAATGGGCGTCAGGCGGTGATGTGCGTCGTGCAACAAATGCGTGTCGGGTCCCACGGCTTCGCGCACAGCTTGAAACAAGCCAGGCGTGTGGCGCAAATACTTTTCGGTGCTCCAATCGTGCTCGCCCGGTAAGGGGCCGTCGGCGGGTTCGTACATGCGGCCGTTGCCACTCACGCCATAAACTTTGTTCAAGCCCGGAATGCCGCTTTGCGCGCGAATGGCCAAGTAGCCCATCTCTTTGTGACGCAACACTTCGTCCACGGTTTCTGCCGTGTCGCGGCCTGTGGCGTGGGCATACGACATGATGCCAGTGCGACTGCGGCCGCCCAACAATTGGTAAAGCGGTTGTCCTGCAATTTTGGCTTTGATGTCCCACAACGCGGTGTCCACTGCGGCAATGGCGGTCATGGTCACAGGGCCTCTGCGCCAATAGGCACCTTTGTAGAGGTACTGCCAGATGTCTTCAATTTGCTGCGGGTCGCGGCCGATCAAACACGGGATCACGTGCTCTTCCAAATAACTGACCACCGACAATTCACGTCCATTGAGGGTGGCATCACCAATGCCCGTGAGGCCTTCATCGGTTTCAACCTTGAGTGTGACGAAATTGCGGCCAGGGCAACAGACGATGACACGCGCGGCAGTGATTTTCATAGAGCGTCTTTTGAATGAGGGTGCGGCTTAGGCTTAGTTTTAGGCTTCTAAGGTGATGGCAAATTTCACGGTGGCGTCAACACCTTGATGAATCACTTGATCGTGCCAATAGGCAACGCGTTCAAACCATTGTGTGTTGTGGGGCAACTCAGTGCCCCATAAATCTTGACGCGACAGCAAAGCTTTCAGGCTGCCTGCCGAATCTGCCACTTGGGTTTGACCAATGGCCAACAAGCTCTCGGCTTGCGGGTCGTTCAAGGTGTAAGCGTGTCCCTGTTCATCGACAGCCAAGGTGTAACGCAGAAAAATGGCGGCAGCCAACGCATGGTGTTCAAACGATTGGCCTTTGGCCATTTGACCCAAGACTGATGGCGGCCAACGTTGTGGAATCTTTTGTGAACTGTCGGTGGCAATTTGATGCACGCTGTGCTTCAAGTAAGGATTGCCAAAACGCTGAATCAGTGCATCGCGATAATCAGCCCAATCGGCGCGACTTAAATGTGGCGCGACTTCATGGCTCATCAAGCGAAAGACAAACTCGCGGATGTGATCGATGCCGATGCAGGAGGCAATGTAGGGACGGCCCGTGATGGCGCCCATCAATGCCATGGCCGAGTGACTGCCATTTAACATGCGCAACTTGGCCTCTTCGTAGCTGTGCACATCGGGTGTAACGCGCACGCCGCACTTGGCCAGCAAGGCTGCATCAGCGGGGTCTGCAAACTTGTCTTCTATGACCCACTCCCAAAAAGTTTCGGTGCTGAGGGCGCAGTCGTCGATCAAGCTCAAAGCGTCTTTGGCTGCCGCGGCAACCTCGTCTGTTGCTGCAGGCACGATGCGATCGACCATGCTGCAGGGGAAGGCGCAGTGGGTGTCCATCCATTT
>JBEDKQ010000163.1:0-3804 GCA_041172085.1 Pseudomonadota bacterium
CACCTAAGATCAAAGGCGATCCCGCACGTGCGCCCACCACGCGCTTCGGTTCGTCTTTGTGAAACACGGCAATGGCGTAAGCGCCTTTGAGTTCGTTCACGGTGCTTTTGACGGCTTCAAATAAATCGCCGTTGTAAACGCTGTCTACCCAATGTGAAATAACTTCGGTATCGGTTTGGCTGGTGAACACATAGCCTTTGGCTTGCAACTGAGCACGCAACTCGTCGTGGTTTTCAATGATGCCGTTGTGCACCAAGGCCACACGGCCAGGTTTGTCTTTGAGTTCTGCCAAATGACCTGGGCCTGAACTGAAATGCGGATGCGCGTTGTGCACCGCAGGCGCACCGTGTGTGGCCCAACGGGTGTGAGCAATGCCAGTGCCACTTTCCAAATGATCGGTTTCAATTTGCGACATGAGTTCGGACACGCGCGACGTGCTGCGAGCACGCTTTAAACCGCCCACGCTGCGTTTGAGACTGGCTTCATGGATGGCCACGCCGCAGGAGTCATAACCTCGGTATTCAAGGCGCTGTAAGCCCTGAACCAAAATAGGAACGATGTTTCTGTCTGAAACTGCACCAACAATGCCGCACATGGGTCTACCCTTTAAATTCAATGTGCGGGCATCTTATGCCTCTTGGTTAAAAATTAATGATTAATTTAAATATTAATTTGAAATTAAATTTCATTTTATTTAATATTTAACTTATTATTTCATAATAAATACTTTATTGAAACAATGATCAACATCATGAACTCTGATTTCAACAACATTAAAAGCACTTTAGACGCCACAGATTTGAAATTGCTGAGCGCTTTGCAAGCCGATGCCAGCATCAGCAACATTGCATTGGCCGACAAATTGCACATTTCCGCGCCCACCTGCTTGCGCCGGACCAAGCGTTTGCAACAAGAGGGTTGGATTGAAAAACAAGTGGCCATTTTGTCATCCGACAAACTGGGCCTCGCTATGGGTCACAGCGTCACGGCTCTGATTGAAGTGAGCTTGGACAAACAAGGTGAAGAGTTGTTGCAGGCCTTTGAAACGCGCGCCGTTCAAGAAACTGCCGTTCAACAATGTTGGCGTGTATCGCCAGGTCCCGATTTCATGCTGGTGGTGCAAGTACCCGACATGCCGTCGTATTTGGCTTTCACGCAAAGGCTGCTCACGCAAGACGCCAACGTGCGCAATGTCAAAGCTTTCTTCAGTGTGAAGCGCGCCAAGTTTGGCACTCAAATTCCATTGCCAACTAACATGACTTGATGGCCAAGCAGCAAAGCAAGGCTTGACCATTTACTTGGCAGGCTTGGGCGCTTTTTGGGGCCGCTTCCAATTGGCAATGCTGACTTGTTTGCCACGCGCTACGCTCAAAGCGCCAGGCTCGGTGCTCTTGGAAATGGTAGAACCACCGCCCACCGTACCACCTGCCCCAATGGTGACAGGCGCAATCAACACGCAATTGCTGCCAATGTGCACGTCGTCTTCAATGACGGTGCGGTGTTTGTTGGCACCATCGTAATTGGCCGTGATGCTACCGGCGCCGAAGTTGACGCGTTCGCCCACAGTGGCATCACCCAAATAGGCCAAGTGATTGGCTTTGGCGCCCTTGGCCAAGGTGGAATTTTTGACTTCCACAAAATTGCCGATGTGCACTTCGGCGGCCAATTGCGCGCCAGGACGCAAGCGTGCAAAGGGGCCAATCAAGGCACCCTCGCCCACGGTCACGCCCAATTTTTCACCGTCGATGTGCGTGAAGGCATGGATCACAGCGCCTGCTGCAATGCTTGCGTTGGCAATGACGCAGTTGGGTCCAATGCGAACGCCCTCGCCCAAATGCACTTGGCCTTCAAACACGCAGTTCACATCTATCTCGACATCAGGCTCGCAGTGCAATTGACCGCGTACATCCAAGCGCGCTGGATCGGCCAAGCGCACGCCTTGTGCCATCAGCGCATTGGCTTGTTGGATTTGAAAAGCACGTTCTAATTGCGCCAGTTGCTGCGGACTGTTCACGCCTGTTACTTGCAATTCATCTTGAATGCGATGGGCCATCACTGTCACGCCGTCGGCCACGGCCCACTTCACAACGTCGGTGAGGTAGTACTCACCTTGGGCATTTTGGTTGTCTAGTTTGGCCAGCCAGTTTTTGAGTTGGCGCGCAGGCACAGCCATGATGCCGCTGTAAACCTCTTGAATCTTGAGTTGCTCTGGGTTGGCGTCTTTTTGCTCCACGATGGCTTGCACACTGTCACCTTGCACTGTGCGCACAATGCGGCCGTAGCCAGTGGGATTGGGCATGTCGAGGGTGAGCAAGGCCAAGCGATCGGCGCCAGCTGAGAGAACGCATGCCATCAAGGCTTTCAATGTGTCGGCCTGTGTCAAGGGCACATCGCCAGAGAGCACCACCACCAAACCATCATCGGCCAACACAGGTACGGCCTGCTGCACCGCATGGCCTGTGCCCAACTGGGGTTCCTGTCGCACAAATTTCACTGGCAAACCCGTTGCACGTTTGGCCACAGCAGCCTCGACCTCGTCAGCACCATGGCCCGTAATGACCACCGCAGAGCGCGCGTGTAACAGAGCGGCTGTGTCCAGAACATGTCCTAGCAGGGGCTTGCCCGCTAGTCGCTGCAGCACTTTGGGCAAACGGCTTTTCATCCGAGTACCCTTACCCGCCGCCATGACAACCACATCCAAGGGTGGTTGAGGTGACAATGCTGACTGGTTTGTTGAGGTGTCCGACATGGCGAAAATTTCCTTCTGGGTTCGAATTATCGCGGCTTCTTTGGTGGCTGTGGTGATGAGTGCCAGCTTAAGTGGCTGCAGCGCCATCAAATTGGGCTACAACCAGCTGCCAGAGATCAGTTCTTGGTGGCTCAACAACTACATCGACTTTACAGACACCCAAGCCGCTCAAACCAAACAGGCCCTCAAAAAACTCCAAACTTGGCATCGCAAAGAAGAGTTGCCCCAGATTGCAAATTTGTTGGTGCAAGCTCAAAGCATGGCACCCAACAACATCTCGCAGCAGCAAGCTTGCGAGGTGTGGGGCCAGATGGAAAAACGCATTGATGCGGTTGCACAAGAAAGCTCGCGTTTGGCCACACCCATTGTGCTTCAACTGACACCTCGCCAATTGCGGCATTTGGAAAAGCAGTGGACGGTTAAAAATGAAGATTGGAAAAAAGATTGGCTACAACCCAGCGCGGAAGATCGTTTGAAAAAACGCCTAGACGCCACCGTTGATCGATTTTCAGATTTTTATGGTGACTTGAATGCAGAGCAAATCAAGTTGCTGCGTCAGCAAATTGAGCAATCGCTTTGGTCACCTGAAGTGGCCATTCAAAATCGCATCAAGCGTCAGCAGTCGCAATTGGTGGTTTTGCAAAACCTGATTCAAGACGCTCAAAAACCAGGGTTCAATTTGGCGCAAGCCGAAAAGACTGTGCTGCAATTGAGCCTGCAAGGCGTCCGCCCCCAAGACCCTGCTTTGCTCAATTTGCAGTTGCAACTTGAACAACAAGCGTGCTTGAACTTCTCACAGTTTCACAACACCACTACGTCAGCGCAGCGCCAAAAAGCGCAGCGCAAATTGCGGGCCTATGAAGCCGACGTTCGCGCGCTGATTTGATTTAATTGGGGTGAGTAATTGGGGTCAGTTCAACATTAATTTTGTCAATCGGTGAGGGCTGAACCCAAGGGGGGCTTCCTCATACTGGGGTACCAGAAAACGTACAGCCCCCCTTGGGTTCAGCCCTCATCGATTGGGAATTAATGTTGAACTGACCCCAATTACTCAC
>JBEDKQ010000164.1:0-3765 GCA_041172085.1 Pseudomonadota bacterium
ACCGCCATAACCGTCGACATGCGCGTCGAGCAGGATGGCCTGGGCATTTGAGTAATCTTGGCAGAATTTTACCAAGTCAAACGAGGCTGTGTTGTCGGTGGGAATTCGGGCCGCGCGCCAGTAGGGGCGTTGCACGGCTTGGGCCAATCGGTCGCACTCAAAGGGGGATTCGTCACCATGAAACTGAAGAAGGGCGTTGGGCACTGCGAAGCAAGCAGACTGAACTTCCTCAAGGCTGGCATTGACAAACAGTAGGACGGGCGTGATGCCAGTAGGCAGCAGATTGGCCAAGGTACCTGCGCGTTCAGGGGAAACACAACGTGCACTGGGGGGGTACATCACAAAGCCAATGGCATTTGCCCCTGCTTCGACGCAAGATAAAACATCCGCTTCACGCGTGAGTCCGCAGATTTTGATGAAGGTGTTGTGAAAGGCCTTGGTCATGGCAGCCAATGAAAGGGTGGGGTTTCTGTCGGTAATCCCCATTGTGGGCCATAGACGGGGCCTTGGAAGTACAAACCGTCTGGGGAGAAGGTGGGCGCAGCGGCATCTCGGCGCTTGCTTTCAATGACTTGATGCATCCACTCTGGGGGCTGAAAACCTTGGCCAATGACCACCAAACAACCCATGATGTTGCGAATCATGTGGTGCAAGAAGGCATTGCCTTCAAATTCAAATCGCCAGTAAGGGCCATGTTTGGAGATGTCAACCCGCATCATGGTTTTAATGGGCGACAAGGCTTGGCAACTGCTGGCCCTGAAGGATGAAAAGTCGTGCTCACCCAGTATGTGTTGCGCAGCCTTGCGCATGGCTTGCTCGTCTAGGGCGCGGTAAACCCATCCTGCACGACCAAATTCCAAACTGGGCCGGACAGGCGACTCCAACACAATGTAGGCATAGCGGCGAGACAAGGCGCTGCCCCGTGCATGAAATTCAGGGGGTACTTCCTGTGCCCATTGCACAGAAATATCCTCTGGTAAATATCGATTGGTGCCGCGTACCCACGAGCCCATATCGCGCTCTAAGGGGGTGTCAAAGTGAACCACTTGCATCAAGCCGTGTACGCCTGCATCTGTGCGACCAGCGCACAATGTGGTCACTTTTTGGGTGGTGAATTCTTTGAGGGCTTTTTCCAATTTGTCTTGGATGGTAAGGCCCGTACTTTGGCTTTGCCAGCCTTGATAGGGCTGACCGTTGTAGGTGATGCCCAACGCAACTCTCACTTGTTTGTCTCGGATTTGATGACCGACAAAACGTGATCCATGTTCTTCACGGGCTGAGAGTTTGCATCAAGGTTCAGATCAAGAGCGGCGATGTCTGCTGGTAATTCGAGTTGGGTGTGGCGGTCTAAGCCAGATGGCGTTGTGGTGGCTTCTGATGCGGGCATCAAGGTACTGAGGGCAGGCGATGATTTTCTGCTCTGAATGCGCAGTCCAGCCAAAACTACCAAAACACCCAACAAAGCCAAGGCAGCCCAAAAATAGGCGATCTGATGTGGTGTGTCCAGTAGTCGACTCAGATTGAGCCAACCTTTGGGTTCGTTGTTGTCTGCTTTTGAGGCAGGGGTAGGGCCCACGCTAATGGGCGCAGGCGCTGTGAGTTGAACCAATTGATTGACGTTATTTTGCAGGGTGGTCAGTTGCTTTTGCGCATCTTGTAAAGCACGCTGCGCTGCCAATCTTGTTTCTGCATTTTGTTTTTCAATTTTGGCTTGCGTCAACTTCAATTGATCGATAGTGGCTTCCGCAGCTTTTAAGGCAGATTCCTCTTGACCCACTTTACCTGCTGCTTGGCGTGTAGGGGTTTGACCCTTGATGATGTTGGTGTTTTGAGCAGCAGCTTGCGAGTAAGCCAAAAATTCTTTTTGTTGTGCGATTAAAAATTGGCGCGCTTCGTTAGGATCAATGGCTTGAACAGCAGTGGCAGAAGGGGCTTTCAGGACGGCGCCTGCACGCAATAAGTTCACATTCCCTTCGATGAATGCGTCGGGCTGACTTTTGAGCAAAGCAACCAACATTTGCTGAGTGCTCATGTCTTCAGTTAACCATTTCTGAATGATTTCACTTGCACTTTCGCCCTTCTGCACCACATGCTCAGCAGGCATTGAGGGACTGCTTTGAGTTGCAACGGAAGCAGTGGCAAGCTGAATTGGCGCATCTGTTTTAGTCGGTGGGGGTTTCAACATCAAAGTGAATGCTTTAACCCATTTGCCTGAGGCTGTTTGTGCCTCTATCAGCAGGTCGACAAAATTATCAGAAAAATTTTGGGGTCCGGAAATGCGGATGCGTTGTGAGCCGTCGCGTGCTTCAAAGAGTTCTGCTTGAAGCAGTTCTAGCGCTGGGGTATAGACCAGGCCCAGCTGTGCGAAGCGTTCAGCTGGCGCAATTTTGACCTTGAGTTGTTGCCATTCCTCTGCAGTTGCACTGGCCACGCTAATTTCAGCACGCAAGGGCTCACCTTTGAAAGATTGCACTTCGATGCCGGCCAGAGTGAGGGCGTGTGCACTGAAGCATGCGCCCAAAGCACTGATGATTCCGGCAATGACGTGAAGAGCTATGCGCATGAGTGCCTGATTAGGCTTCCAGCAAGATGCGCAGCATGCGGCGCAGAGGCTCGGCAGCGCCCCACAGCAATTGATCGCCAATGGTGAAGGCGCCAACATACTCAGGACCCATGGCCAATTTGCGAATGCGGCCCACTGGAATGGTCATGGTGCCTGTTACGGCCACAGGTGTGAGGTCTTTCAATGTGGCTTCACGTGTATTGGGGACCACTTTGACCCACTGGTTGTCGGCGGCGATCATGGCTTCGATGTCGGCCACGGGCACGTCTTTCTTCAGCTTGAAGGTGAGGGCTTGGCTGTGGCAACGCATAGCGCCAACGCGCACGCAGAAGCCATCGACAGGAACTGCTGGCGCATTGAAGCCTTCGCCTTGACCCAAAATCTTGTTGGTCTCGGCCATGCCTTTCCACTCTTCTTTGGACATGCCGTTGCCCAGATCTTTGTCGATCCAAGGAATGAGCGAGCCGCCCAGAGGCACGCCAAAGTTGGCTGTTTCGGCGCCGCTGAGGGCACGTTGTTTGGCAATCACTTTGCGATCGATTTCCAAGATGGCGCTCTTGGGATCGTCGAGCAAAGCTTTCACTTCTGAATTCAAGGTGCCGTATTGCGTGAGCAACTCGCGCATGTGCTGCGCGCCGCCGCCAGAGGCTGCTTGGTAAGTTTGGGTGCTCATCCACTCGACCAAACCGGCTTTGTACAAAGCGCCGACGCCCATCAACATGCAGCTGACAGTGCAATTGCCGCCCACCCAATTCTTTCCGCCGTTTTTCAGGGCGTTTTGGATGACGGGCATGTTGACTGGATCCAAAATGATCACAGCATCTTTTTCCATGCGCAATGTGGAGGCCGCATCAATCCAATGGCCGTTCCAACCCGCAGCACGCAGCTTGGGGAAAACTTCGGTGGTGTAGTCGCCGCCTTGCGCTGTGATGATGATGTCGCAACGCTTCAAGGCATCGATGTTGAAGGCATCTTGCAGCGTCGTTTCATTTTTGGCCATGGCAGGCGCTGTGCCGCCAGAGTTGGAGGTGGAGAAGAACAAAGGTTCAATCAAACCAAAGTCGCCCTCGGCTTGCATGCGGTCCATCAAGACGGAACCAACCATGCCACGCCAGCCTACAAGTCCTACCAATTTCATGTCATCACCCTTTCAATGTTAATTTTGAGATTCCGACTCGTCGAGCCGGAAGGGCATGACGAGT
>JBEDKQ010000165.1:0-3936 GCA_041172085.1 Pseudomonadota bacterium
CACATTTTTGGCGCCGATGGCGGCAAGAAAATGGCCGAGAACTATCAGATGGATTACCTGGGTGCTCTGCCCTTGAACATGCAAATTCGTTTGCAGGCCGACAACGGTAAGCCCACTGTGGTGGCCGATCCCGATGGCGAAGTAGCAGGCATTTACAAGTCGGTGGCGCGCCAAGTGGCCATCAAAATTGCGGCCAAGGCCAAGGATTTTTCTGCCAAGTTCCCAACCATCACCGTGTCAAAAAACACTTGATACAAAAATTGATACAAAAAACAGTGGCCTCTGAATGAGGCCACTTCGCAAAGGCTTGAAGGCTTAGGCTTTCAAGCCTTTTTGTTTTCTAAATCGCGAAGACGGAAGCGTTGAATTTTGCCCGTGGCCGTTTTGGGTAACTCTGTCACGAATTGAATGAAGCGAGGGTATTTGTATGGCGCCAAACGCTCTTTCACAAAAGCCTTGACTTCTTCTTCGGTCAAGCTTTGACCCGCCTTCAATACTATGAAAGCTTTGGTCTTGGTCAGTCCATCGGCGCCCACCTTGCCAATCACAGCGGCTTCCAAAACGGCGGGGTGCTGCACCAAAGTCGATTCCACCTCGAAGGGCGACACATAAATGCCGCTGACCTTCAGCATGTCGTCATTGCGGCCAGCATAGGTGTAGTAGCCATCGGGATCGCGCGAGTATTTGTCGCCACTCTTGGTCCATTCACCTTGAAAGGTGTCACGCGATTTTTCTCGGTTGTTCCAGTACATCAAAGCTGCAGAGGGGCCTTTGATGTACAGGTCGCCAATCTCATTGTGGCCTGTGAGCACTTCACCTTGTTCGCCTCGCAATTGCACTTCGTAGCCAGGTACAGGTTTGCCAGTGGTGCCATACCGCACATCGCCAGGCGTGTTGGACAAGAACACATGGAGCATTTCTGTAGAGCCAATGCCATCAATGATTTCGCAGCCAAAGTGGGCAGTCCAGCGCTCACCAATGTCGGCAGGCAAAGCCTCGCCCGCTGAAGAACAAAGGCGCAAGGCCACTTTGTCTTTAGTGGGTAAGTCAGGGCTCGCCAACATGCCGCCGTAACCTGTGGGTGCACCGTAGAACACGGTTGGCTTATGATCGACCAGGCGTTTGAAGGTGGCTTGGGGTGTGGGACGTTCAGCCATCAACACAACGCTTGCGCCAACGCTTAACGGGAAGGTGAGGGCGTTGCCTAAGCCGTAGGCAAAAAATAATTTGGCCGCAGAGAATACGATGTCATTGGATGTCAACGCCAGCACACCCTTGCCATACAACTGTGCCGTCCAATACAAATTGCCCTGTGTGTGCACAGTGCCTTTGGGGTTGCCAGTGGAACCTGAAGAGAACAACCAGAAGGCCGGTTCATCTGCGTGAGTTTCTGCGGGCAAGCTAGGGCCCGTTGCCGAAGCCAAGAAGTCCTCGAAGTGCAAGTTGGGTGCAGGCAAGTCGTCCTCGTGGCGAGTGACCACCACGTGCTTGATGCTCTTGTTGCCTTGTGCCATGGCGGCATTCAAAGTGCCAAGCAATGAAGAGGAAACCAAGGCCGCTTGTGCGCGGCTGTTGTTGATCATGAAGGCATAGTCGTCTGCCGTTAACAGCGTGTTGACGGCAACTGGCACCACGCCTGCATAAAGGGCTCCCAAAAACGACACCACCCAATCGGTGCTGTCTTGCATCAGCAAGAGCACGCGCTCTTCGCGCTTGAGGCCCATCTTGCGAAGGCCCGCTGCACAGGCTCTGATCTGTTCACCCATTTCGCCGTAGGTGAGGCTGCCGACATCGTCGATGAGCGCGGTCTTGTCTTTTCGGCTGTTGTTGGCCGCAATCAAAAATTGCGCGAAGTTGAATTGCGCGGGTGGGGCTGAGGGTAGCGTCATGTGAGTCTCCATGATCTTGATCAAAAATTTGGGTGGTCTGCACTAAAACGCTTGGGCTTTGGGGCAACTCGCGGTATAAATGCACTATCTTGCTTGCGGACGAGTATGCAATAAAGTGCATGTTTTGTCTGTATCCCAAATTCAGGGTTTTCCCTTGATTTTGTGAAATTTGCATTGCCAATTCATTGTCTTTGGAGACTTCGGTGACCGAATCATCGACCACATTTGTTGAAGTGGGCAGCTCTTTGGAGCCCCTGCGAAGCCCATTTTTGATGGCGCTGGGAGACCGTGTGCGCAACTTGCGTTCACGCAAAGGCATGACGCGAAAAGCTGTTGCATTGGCGGCCGATGTGTCAGAGCGGCACTTGGCCAATTTGGAATACGGCACAGGCAATGTGTCTGTGTTGGTGTTGTTGCAGGTGTCGCATGCTTTGCAATGTTCATTGGCCGAATTGCTGGGTGATATCAGTACCAGCTCACCCGAATGGTTGTTGATTCGTGAACTGCTCAGCAAACGCACCGAGGCCGATTTGCGTCGTGCGCGCGTGCAGCTGACCGAAATGTTTGGGGAGAGTGGCGACGCCAATGCGCGCCGCACGCGCATTGCCCTGATTGGTTTGCGCGGTGCTGGCAAAACCACGCTGGGCCAGCGTTTGGCCGATGATTTAGGATTTACGTTCATTGAACTCAGCCGCGAAATTGAAAAATTTGCGGGTTGCCAAATCAGTGAAATTCACAACCTGTATGGCGCCAATGCTTATCGACGATATGAGCGTCGAGCGCTGGAAGAAGCCATTCAAATTTATCCAGAAGTGGTGATCGCCACACCGGGTGGTTTGGTGTCGGACTCTGCCAATTTCAATTTGCTCTTAACGCATTGCACCACCGTGTGGTTGCAAGCCAGTGCCAATGACCACATGTCGCGCGTGGCGGCCCAAGGCGACTTGCGTCCTATGGCCGCCAGCCCTGAGGCCATGGAAGATTTGAAGCGCATTTTGGAAGGGCGCTCTGCGTTTTATTCCAAAGCAGACCTCAGCATCGATACCAGCGCACAAGATGCCGATGAAAGTTTCAAGCGCTTGAAAACAGAAGTACGCAAAGTCATTCAATGGGTTGATTAG
Source organism: Pseudomonadota bacterium (assembly GCA_041172085.1). GTDB lineage: Bacteria > Pseudomonadota > Gammaproteobacteria > Burkholderiales > Burkholderiaceae_C > Limnohabitans_A. The sequence goes on from JBEDKQ010000165.1 coordinate 3,011, forward strand.
GTGACGGGGAAATTTTGCAAAACATAGGGTAAATACTTAATAATTGCATTAAATTGCATGTTGAGTGCCTGATTCGAATGCAATAAACTGCATGTCAACGCGGTTCGATGGCTCTCACAGCCAAGTACCAGAGATTAAGACCCTACAAAGACCCTCATTGGAGACCTTCATGACCACAGCGCCCATCGTCAATTACCAAACCACCCCCGAAAACTACAAGCACATCAACTTGGCCTTTGACGGTGCCGTGGCCACCTTGTCGATCAACATCGACGAAAACGCTGGCATTCGCCCTGGTTACAAACTCAAGCTCAACTCCTATGACTTGGGTGTGGACATTGAATTGCACGATGCCTTGCAGCGCATCCGTTTTGAACACCCCGAAGTTCGCTCTGTGGTGGTCACCAGCTTGAAAGACCGCGTGTTCTGTTCTGGCGCCAACATTTTCATGTTGGGTGTTTCTACACATGGCTGGAAAGTGAACTTTTGTAAGTTCACCAACGAAACACGCAATGGCATTGAAGACTCCAGCAAATACTCTGGCTTGAAATTTGTAGCCGCATTGAACGGTGCTTGCGCTGGCGGTGGTTACGAATTGGCTTTGGCCTGCGACGACATCGTGTTGGTTGACGACCGCTCTTCTTCAGTGTCTTTGCCAGAAGTGCCATTGCTCGGCGTGTTGCCGGGCACAGGTGGCCTGACACGTGTGACCGACAAGCGCCACGTGCGACACGACTTGGCTGACATTTTCTGCACCAGCGTAGAAGGTGTGCGCGGTCAAAAAGCCGTCGACTGGCGCTTGGTCGATGCCATTGCCAAGCCCAACCAATTCCAACAAGTGGTGCGTGAACGCGCTGACAAATTGGCCGCACAAAGTGACCGTCCTGCGTCAGAAAAAGGCGTGGCGCTCACACCGATTCAGCGCA
>JBEDKQ010000166.1:0-6001 GCA_041172085.1 Pseudomonadota bacterium
CGCGTTATTTTCATGTTCTTTGGAAAGCCGAGTTCAATCCACTCTTCATGTTGCGTAGACACGCAGTAAGTGGGAAATTTTCTGTCTTTGGGCAACACAATGTCGGCCAAGTACTTCATGCGGCCAGGCGCCAAGCCAACCGGTATGGCCAAGGCGCTTGGGCCCGGTACGTTGACCACTGGGTCTAGCTCAAAGACAGCGTTGACCTGCCAGGCTTTGTCAAAGTTGGTGGGATCGGTTTTTTCTATTTCGCCCCAGCCTGTTTCTTGGAAACGCGACAGCAGTCCGTTGACCACATTGGCCTGGTCTTTGTTTTGGTAATTGAACTGCGAATGTCGAGACGCTACTTCAAACACGCCAAACATTTTGGCTTGGCTCTTGCCCTCTATGCTGCCATTGCGCGTTAGCTTCATTTGAATGCGCGACTCGGTGCGGTCTTTGCTGGGGTGCGTCATGGGGGTGCGACCAAGCGCACCAGTGGCCGCAATGACCACGGGTTTGTCTAGGTCGCCATTGGGCAGGGTGCCCACAGGCGCAAATCGACTGGTGGAATCGAGGAACAAATTCAGGCTGGGCACATAGGTAATGACGTGGTCAAAAATACCAGGGGTGGGCAATTGGGGCAGCAAGTAGGCTGCGCTTGAATTGATCAATGCGGGTGAACTGTCAATGCCTACAGCGGCCAGCAAGGCTTCCAAAATAACCACATGGTCTTTGCAATCGCCATAGCGGTTGTCCAAAATGCTTTGGGCATCGTGGGGTACGTAGCCCCCTGCCCCCACATAAATGCCCAAGTAACGAATGTTTTGCGCCACCCAATGGTGCAGCACTTTGACTTTGTCTAGGGTGGTTTGGGCATTGGCTTTTTGAATCAAATCGTTGGCAAGTGTTTGGATGGCCGGCGTCACTTTGGCCATGTCTTTGGCCCTAACTTGATAGGCCGTGCCGACATCTGCATACGTTTTGAATGTGCTTGCAGAAAAATTGGGCGCAAAGTCTGAAAAGTCTGCGCGCGATTCTTCACCGGGGTATGCCTTGTCTTGGCTAAACGTAAATTTGTAGGAAACTGTATTGGGCAAAAGCGAAGCTTCTAGCTTGCCGCCTTGCATGCCTTTGGTGCTAATGCCCACCTCAATGCCAACATGGTGCGTCAACTCAACATTGACACTTTCGTAGCGCACATGCGGGCTGTAGTGCTCCCACGTGAAAAAATGTCCTGGAAACTGGGGCGTGTGCAGCACAGATTTGGCGCGGTAATACACCTGGCTGCCCACCTCTAGCTTGGGATAAATGATGACCTTCGATTTGCTGTCGCTGTAAATGGCACCGTCCTCTTCAACATCGTCTTGTGTTCGAATTTTGTCCAAAGGCACCGCAATGCGGGTGCCGTCGGGCTGAATGGTGTAGGCCTCTAACACTTCAACATCTTCTAGCGTAGAGTTGTAGCTGATTTTTCTCTCGCCCAACATCCTGACACCTTGCGGTGTATCTACACGGGTTTGTTCTTCGATGTATTGCGTGTAAGACGCATCGCGATTGATCACGTATTTGGAGTTGCTTTTGACCACCGAGTAAGCCGGTTTGTATTGTGCAAACGCGGCCGTGCAGATGCACATCAAACTGGCCAAAGCCCAATTTTTAAAATTCATTCAGTTGTGTCCTTGCCAGATTGCTTGGCATCATCGCTTGTTTTAGGCTGACTCTGATCATCGGCAGGCAATTCCTGCACGCCATTTTTTAAATCTTGCAGCCAGCTTGGCTGGTCTGGGTAATTGTCGTTCACCCACGCAATGGCATCTTCTTGGCCCAATGCTGCGGCCTTGAACATCCAGTGCTTCACTTTTTCGGGGTCGGCTTCTACGCCGTCGCCCGCAATGTAAAAGGTGGCCAACTCGTGCATGGCTTCGGCATTGCCCAAGTCGGCAGCTTTTTGAAACCAATTGGCACCGAGTTTGTAATTAACAGCCACGCCATCGCCCGACATGAGGGTGGCGCCCAACACAATCATGGCGTCTGTGTGGTCGGCGTTGGCTGCTTTTAACAGCCACTTTACGCCGGCTGGTTTGTTTTTGGCCACGCCATGGCCGCGCATCAATGCCCTGCCAATGCGAAACTGTGCGCCTGGAAATTCTGCCTCGCTGGCCTTCATGAAACATTCAAACGCTTTGACCAGGTCTTGCTTAACGCCATCGCCGGCTTCGTAAGTTATGCCCAGCAAGTACATGGCCCACAGGTCGCCTTGCAAAGATGCGATTTGAAACAAATCGTGCGCGCGTTCTTTGTCAATGTCGACCTCATCGCCATACATGTACGAGATGCCCAAATAGCATTGACACTCGGAGTTGAGTTGCCCAAGGCCGCGCCTTGCTCTAATAATTGGTGCGCAGCTTTGTTGTCCACTTCAATGCCTTTGCCTTTGCGCATGGCATCTGCCAACGCGTACATGGCCGATGGATGGCCCTGCGCCACGCTGCTTTGAAGCCATTCGATGCCAGAAGTTTGCTCGTCGTAAGACTTGCCACGGTTGACCAGCCAGCCGCCATAAAAACCTTGCCCTACTTTGTCGCCCAACATGCAGACCGCCATGAGGTAGCCCTCGGCTTCGTCTTGCGACAGGGGGTCGTAGAGGAACCTGTTGGCAAACCACATGAGTGAGGCCATGTCGCCCGTGTCGCAGCCCATGCGGCACCATTCTTTGACAGTTTCTATGGTGGTGTCGGACCCGTCGCCTTCGTTGAAGTGGTGCATGGCCACAAACAATGCCGCATAGCCGTATCCCTTTTTGGCGGCCTTCTCCATCCAGTGAAGGTGGCTGGCTTTTTCTTCATCGGTTTTGGCTTGCCTAATGAGGTAATGGCCATAGGCGTAGTCGGCGTAGGCTTCGCCAGATTGCAAGGCGTTTTTGAGGTGCTCAAGTTCGTTTTTGTGGTCGAGGTCGGCCAAGTGGCTGTAGCCGCTGAGCTCGCCCATTTCGATAGCCATGTAAAAGTGCGCAGCGGCTTTGTTGGGGTTGGATTTCCAGCAAAGCCTGCCAAGGCCGGTGTGGCCTTTGCCGTCGTTCAGATCGGCAGCTTTTTGGTACCACTTTTCGGAAAGCTCAAGGTTGATGGGCACGCCAGAGCCTAGTCTGTACCAACGGCCTAAGTGGGCCATGGCGGCGGTGTTGCCACTTTCGGCCATGGCAGTGACGGTGGCAAGGGCCTTGGGAAAGAAGGCTTCTGATTCGGGTGCTTTCCAATATTGTTTGGCCAGCTTGAGGGCTTCTTTTTGATGCGCTTTGTAGCTCATCATGCTTTTGACATAGCTCACATAATCTTGTGCGTTTTCACTGCCCTGCAAGCAATTCCAAACCACCGTGTCAATGTCTTCAAAGGTGTAGGTATCGTTCATTTCTTTCTCCGTCGATACCTACACTCTGCCTCCCCTTAGGCTCGCCACATGAGCCCCTTTCTTGGAAAATTTAATTGGGGTCAGATGAACATTAATTTGGCTTGATCATGACTTTGCGCCACTTGATGGGGCCGCCCAGCGCATTGTTAACGCCGGCGCCAAACTGAAGCGCAAACGGGCCACTTGCAAACTTGTCGTTGTTCAAAGTGGCTGTGGTGGTGCCGTTGAGTTTGACCGTGATCAAAGAGCCCGAGGCAACAATCTCCATCGTGTTCCATTGGCCACCGGCTTTGTTAGTGAGGGGCACAGGCACTTTGGCAAAATTAACAATGGCGCCCGTGCCGTAGCTTGGGTCGGGGCGGATGTCCCAAATGTTGACCTCGTAAGAAGTATCGGCGCCTATTTTTTGTGGATCAGCTGCGCGAATAAAAATGCCGCTGTTGGTGTCTGTTGCTGCCCAAAATTCTGCGTAGATGGTGAAATCTTTGTAAGAGTTTTTGGAGACCAAGAAGCCACCGGCGCCTTTGTCGGCCACGATGGCGTTGTTGTCTACGCGCCAATTGGCATCGCCCTGACGGTTCCAATTTTCCAAACCTTGACTGCCATCGATCAAGGTGGTCCAGCCTGGTCCATAGGGCGCTGATGAGCAACCCCAAAGGGCCAGGGTTGAAGTTAAAACGGTACCAAGGATGAGTAATCTGCGCTTCATTTCAAGTCTCCTTTGATGTTTTTATTTGGCTTATCGTGGTTGCTTTAGCAAGCCATCTTGGTAAAACCGTGTCACTTCATTGAACAAGCTAAAACGCTTCACCTCGTTCATGATGCCGTGAGTGCCCTCACCCAATAGCACCAATTTCTTTTCAGGTGCACGGGTTAGCAGTGGCAACAAAGTTTCGGCCATGTAGGGAGGCGTGTCAGCATCCCATTCGGCCAAGATGAGCAGGGTTGGTACGGTGATCAATTCAGGGTTGTAGACTGGCTTGCCTGCACTCCAAAATAAACGACTGTCTTTGACACTGCCGTTGGGTGCACGCACATATTTTGGGTTGGCCTTTGATCCCACTGGATCGGACGCAAATGTCGCTTCGGCCCACGCATCAAACCACGCTTTAGGTTGGGGCTCGCGTCCAGGTACAAGTCCAGTATTTTTGCGTTTCAAAGCATCGTCAATGGTGACCGTGCGGTATGCGCCCAATGCACCGCCAGCGTCAGTGAGCGATGCTGTTTTGCGCAACCAAACGGGCGCATACAAAACCAAGCGATTGACTTTGTCAGCATGGCGTGTGGTGTACAACGCAGTGGTAGCTGTTCCCCAAGAGTGCCCCATCACATTGATCTTGTCTAGGCCTCGGCGTTGCCTGACCCAATTGGCTGCTGAAGCAAAATCGCGGGCGGCGGTGTCTGTGTCGGCAATAGGTTGATTTTGCATGGGCGGCTGGTCCATGGCTGCTGGCCGCGTTGACTTGCCGTAGCCCCGAATGTCGAGCATGTAGACATCAAAGCCTTGCTGCGCCAAAACATCCATCCAAGACAAGCCATCGAGTCGCAGATCAAACCCGGTTTCGGAGGGGTATGTAGCGCCGTGTACAAAAAGCAAAACATTGTCTTTGTGAAAATGCGTGGTGGAAGCCATACGCTTGTTGCGGACGTACAAATTGATGCCAGGCTCGTCGCTAGGAATCATGAACTCTTCCATCAGAATTTGGGCGTTCTTTTGCACGGAAACACCTGTGTCGTTTTGTGCCACGTTGGTGGCGCATGCACCAAGCCATAAGGGAAGGCAAAACGCAAGTCCAAGGCTGAGCCATTTGCGCAGGTCGTGGGTTAGTCCAAATGAAAACATCGAAAGCTCCTTCAATTTGTATGAACCTGAACGCATGGCATGCTTGCGCGCTCAAAATGATGTTGAAACCCATTTTCATTTGGCATCAAATTAATAGGTTTTTGTACGCGGGGTTTTACTAGGTCTGTGAAAATAATTGTAGGCAGTTCAACATTAATTCTGGCAATCAGCAAAATGGACTGCCAATCCCTGTCAAAACGAACAGTCTCAATGGCTCATCCCCTGAGCTTTAGCGCTTGCATATTCACTCTTCCAAAGTTTTTATTCATGCGCCATGACAACTCACCCTACCCGCGAAGCCTGGTTACTTGCAGCTGTTGAATTGCTGCGTCCAATTTTCAAAGCCAAACAACACATCATTCCTAGCAACTGCCAAGTGTCATGCGGTTTTGCCAGCACCGGTAGCAAGCATCACATTGGGCAATGTTGGTCGCGTAAAAGCAGCGTGCACGACACGAATCAGATATTTATTTCGCCAGCTTTGTTAGACCCCATAACAGTTCTAGACACCTTGGTCCATGAGCTGGTGCATGCCGTAGATGACTGCCAGAACAAACATGGCAAGGAGTTCAAAAAGATTGCCATCAGCTTGGGGATGGTAGGGCCCATGCGAAGTGCAGGTGCAGGGCCGGCGCTTAAGGCACAACTGGCAGAGTTATCTTCGCAGCTTGGGCCTTATCCCCACGGTGGTTTGCACATCTCGACCCGCTTGGTGCAACGCTCCCCAAGACCTCGCGCTAAGTGCAAAGCGTGCGGCTTTGAAGTGCC
>JBEDKQ010000167.1:0-4135 GCA_041172085.1 Pseudomonadota bacterium
ATGAGTGAGACAAAATCCGTCTACACCGCCTACCAAGGCAACACCTATCTCTTCGGAGGCAATGCGCCTTACGTTGAGGAAATGTACGAGAACTACCTGACCAATCCAGGCAGCGTTCCCGACAGCTGGCGCGAGTACTTCGACGCCTTGCAACACGTCCCTGCAGTCGATGGCTCATCCGCCAAAGACGTCCCCCATTTGCCAGTCATCAATGCTTTTGCCGAGCGCGCAAAACAGGGTGGCACCAAAGTCGTCATGGCCAGTGCCGATGCCGAAATGGGTCGCAAGCGGACAGCTGCACAGCAGTTGATTGCGGCTTATCGCAATGTGGGCCAACGTTGGGCTGACCTGGATCCATTGAAGCGCACTGAGCGCCCCAACATTCCAGACCTTGATCCTGCTTTTTACGGCTTCACCGATGCCGACCAAGAAACAGTGTTTGACACCAGCAACACATTCTTCGGTAAAAACTCGATGCCCTTGCGTGAATTGCTCAATGCATTGCGCGAAACATATTGCGGCACTTTAGGCGCCGAATTCATGTACACCACCGACCAAGCTGAAAAGCGTTGGTGGCAACAAAAGTTGGAGAGCATTCGCAGCAAGCCCAACTTCAACGCAGACCAGAAAAAACAAATTCTGGATCGTTTAACCGCAGCTGAAGGATTGGAGCGATTCCTTCACACCAAGTATGTCGGTCAAAAACGATTCTCACTGGAAGGGGGCGAAACCTTCATTGCGGCCATGGATGAACTCATCCAGGCCGCTGGTGAAAAAGGCGTTCAAGAAATCGTGATTGGCATGGCTCACCGCGGTCGATTGAACGTTTTGGTCAACACCATGGGCAAATTGCCCAAAGATTTGTTTGCCGAATTCGATCACACCGCCCCTGAAGACCTGCCAGCTGGTGACGTCAAGTACCACCAAGGTTTCAGTTCTGACATCAGCACGCGCGGCGGCCCAGTTCACTTGTCCTTGGCTTTCAACCCTTCACACCTTGAAATTGTGAACCCCGTGGTGGAAGGTTCTGTGCGTGCCCGTATGGACCGTCGTGCCGACCCACAAGGCAAACAAGTGTTGCCTGTGTTGGTACACGGTGATGCGGCCTTTGCAGGTCAAGGCGTGAACCAAGAAACATTGGCACTTGCCCAAACCCGTGGTTACTCCACAGGCGGCACAGTGCACATCATCATTAACAACCAAATTGGTTTCACCACGTCCGACCCACGTGACATGCGATCTACGGTGTATTGCACAGACATCGTGAAGATGGTCGAAGCGCCTGTGTTGCACGTCAATGCAGACGATCCAGAAACCGTTGTGTTGGCCACGCAAATTGCGCTTGAGTACCGCATGACGTTTAAAAAAGACGTGGTACTCGACATCATTTGCTTCCGCAAATTGGGTCACAACGAGCAAGACACACCTAGCCTCACACAGCCTTTGATGTACAAGAAAATTGCGGCCCATCCTGGCACCCGCAAGTTGTACGCCGATCGCTTGGCATCACAAGGTTTGGGTGACACCTTGGGTGATGACATGGTCAAAGCTTGTCGCGCTGCATTGGATGCAGGCAAGCACACCGACGAAGAAGTGGTTTTGACCAATTTCAAAACGCAGTTCACTGTCGATTGGGCGCCCTTCCTTAACCAAAAATGGACGGATGCGGGTTCAACTGCCATTCCATTGGCCGAGTGGAAACGCATTTCTGAAAAAATCACCACATTGCCAAGCACCGTCACGCCTCACCAGTTGGTCAAGAACGTGTACGACAACCGTGCGGCCATGGGGCGCGGCGACATCCCCGTCGATTGGGGTATGGGCGAGCACATGGCTTTTGCCTCTTTGGTGGCCAGTGGTTACCCCGTTCGTTTGTCTGGCGAAGATTGCGGCCGCGGCACCTTCACGCACCGTCACGCTGTGATTCACGATCAAAACCGCGAAAAATGGGACACAGGCACCTATGTGCCATTGCAAAATGTGGCTGACAATCAAGCACCTTTTGTCGTGATCGATTCGATCTTGTCTGAAGAAGCAGTGCTCGGTTTTGAGTACGGTTATGCCTCCAACGACCCCAACACGCTGGTGATTTGGGAAGCTCAGTTTGGCGACTTCGCCAACGGCGCACAAGTGGTGATCGACCAGTTCATTGCCTCTGGTGAAGTGAAGTGGGGCCGTGTCAATGGCCTGACACTGATGCTGCCTCATGGTTATGAAGGTCAGGGCCCAGAGCACAGTTCTGCGCGCTTGGAGCGATTCATGCAATTGGCCGCAGACACCAACATGCAAATCGTTCAGCCCACCACAGCTAGCCAAATCTTCCACGTGTTGCGTCGTCAAATGGTTCGCAATTTGCGCAAGCCATTGATCATCTTCACACCGAAGTCTTTGCTGCGCAACAAAGATGCCACATCACCTTTGTCTGAGTTCACCAAAGGTGGCTTCCAAACCGTGATCCCTGAAAACAAAGCACTCAAGGCCGACAAGGTCAAACGTGTGTTGGTGTGTTCAGGCAAGGTTTACTACGACTTGGTGAAAAAGCGTGAAGAACTGGGCGCGGACGATACCGCTATCTTGCGAGTCGAACAGCTGTACCCCTTCCCACACAAAGCTTTTGCAACCGAATTGAAAAAGTACCCCAACGCCACAGAGTTGGTGTGGACGCAAGACGAGCCACAAAACCAAGGCGCCTGGTTCTTTGTTCAGCATTACATCCACGAAAACATGACAGAAGGTCAGCGCCTGGGTTACTCCGGTCGTGCAGCTTCTGCATCACCTGCTGTGGGTTACTCACACCTCCACCAAGAGCAACAAAAAGCCTTGGTCGATGGCGCGTTCGGCAAGATCAAAGGCTTTGTGTTGACCAAGTAAGGTCACACGCAAACATCCATAGAACCTATTTAGAAAGTATTGAAATGGCTATCGTAGAAGTTAAAGTTCCTCAGCTGTCTGAGTCCGTGGCAGAAGCCACCATGTTGCAATGGAAAAAGAAAGTGGGCGACAGTGTTGCAGCCGACGAAATCTTGATCGAAATTGAAACCGACAAAGTGGTGTTGGAAGTGCCTGCACCGTCTGCTGGTGTGTTGTCTGAAATCTTGGTGGGCGACGGCGGTACCGTCACTGCTGAGCAACTGATTGCTCGTATTGACACCGACGGTAAAGTGGCTGCCGCTGCGCCTGCAGCCGCCGCTGCACCAGCACCTGCCGCCAGCGCTCCTGCTGCTGCGCCTGTCGCTCAAAGCACCAGCATGGCTGGCGTGGCCATGCCCGCTGCAGCCAAGCTGATGGCCGACAACAACTTGGCCGCTGGCTCTGTTGCCGGTTCTGGCAAAGACGGCCGCGTCACAAAAGGTGATGTGTTGTCCGCAGTTGCCGGTGGTGCCAAGCCTGCTGCGCAAGTGTCTATTCCAACAGGTGTGCCCACATCGTCATTGCCGCAAGTTGCGGCGCCTGCAGTCAACTTGGGAGATCGCCCCGAGCAGCGCGTGCCCATGACACGTTTGCGTGCCCGTGTGGCCGAGCGTTTGTTGCAATCGCAATCGACCAATGCCATCTTGACCACGTTCAACGAAATCAACATGGCGCCCGTCATGGAAATGCGCAAGCGCTTCCAAGACAAGTTCGAAAAAGAACACGGCATCAAGTTGGGCTTCATGAGCTTCTTCGTCAAAGCCGCTGTGCAGTTCACGCTTTGAAGAAATTCCCTGTGCTCAATGCCTCCGTGGACGGCAACGACATTGTGTACCACGGCTACTTCGACATTGGTATTGCGGTGGGTTCACCCCGCGGTTTGGTCGTGCCAATCTTGCGCAACGCCGACCAAATGAGCTTTGCCGACATCGAGAAGAAAATTGCTGAATTTGGTGCCAAGGCCAAAGACGGTAAGTTGGGCATTGAAGACATGACCGGCGGTACGTTCTCCATCTCCAATGGCGGTTACGTTCTCCATCTCCAATGGCGGTACCTTCGGCTCCATGATGTCGACCCCCATCATCAACCCACCTCAGTCAGCCATTTTGGGCGTGCACGCGACCAAAGATCGCGCCATGGTTGAAAACGGTCAAGTGGTGGTTCGCCCCATGAACTATTTCGCCATGTCTTACGACCACCGCATCATTGACGGCCGTGAAGCTGT
>JBEDKQ010000168.1:0-4077 GCA_041172085.1 Pseudomonadota bacterium
GCTGCCCACACACGTTTTAACGGTGCGCAATGCCTTGGCATAGGCATGGCCTGAAGGCATGCCGATGTCTTTCCAGACGTTCACCAAGTCTTCTTTCTTAACGCCTAGTAAATCAATGCGTTGACCGCCTGTGACCTTGACGGTGGGGATCTTGTATTTGTCAACCACGTCTGCAATGCGCCGCAATTCATCTGCGGTTGTTTCGCCACCCCACATGCGAGGAATGACGCTGTAAGTGCCATCTTTTTGGATGTTGGCGTGGCTGCGCTCGTTGATGTAACGGCTTTGCGTGTCGTCTTGCGCTTCTTTGGGCCAGCTGCTGAGGCGGTAATAGTTGATGGCGGGTCTGCAGGTTGGGCAGCCATCTTCAGTGCGCCAATTCAAGAATTTAAAAACAGCTGATTGAGTGAGCAGTTTTTCATCGCGAATGGCATCGCGCACTTCTTGGTGGCTGTGATCGGTGCACCCACACACCGCTTTTTTCTTGGGCGTAGCAGAGTAGTCGCCACCGGCTGTGAACATCAAAATTTGTTCCACCAAACCTGTGCAAGAGCCACACGAAGCGCTGGCCTTGGTTTGCTTGCGCACTTCGTCGAGTGTGAACAAACCTTTTTCTTGAATCGCTTTGCAAATAGCGCCTTTGGTCACGCCATTGCAACCACACACCTCGGCATTGTTGGGCATGCTGGCAGCTTTGCTGTGACCCTCGTGACCCACATCCCCAATATTGGATTCGCCAAACATGAGTTTGTCGCGAATGTCGGCAACATTTCGACCTTCGCGCAGCAATTTGAAATACCAACTGCCATCAACCGTGTCGCCAAACAAGCAGGCGCCCACCAATTGATCGTTGCGAATAACCAGTTTTTTATAAACACCGTCATGTGGATCGCTCAGAATGATTTCTTCGGTGTCGTCTGCCAAACCCGGTGTGGCAGCACCGTTGTTGCCCATGAAGTCACCTGCAGAGAACAAGTCGATGCCCGTCACTTTGAGTTTGGTGGAGGTGAGAGAGCCGGTATAACGGCCAATGCCCATTTGCGCCAAATGCGTGGCCAGCACTTTGCCTTGTTCAAACAAGGGCGCCACCAAGCCGTAAGCAATGCCGCGGTGGCTTGCACACTCGCCCACCGCATAAATGCGGGGGTCGGTGATGGTTTGCAAGGTGTCACTGACCACAATACCGCGATCACAATGAAGTCGCATGCTTTCGGCAAGGGCGGTGTTGGGCCGGATGCCAACCGCCATGACCACCAGTTGCGCATTCACGTGTGAGCCGTCTTTGAAGCAAACTGCGCTGACGCGGCCGTCTGCATCGCCTTTGAGTTCTTGCGTTTGGGCACGCATTAAAAATTTCATGCCGCGTTCTTCAAGCGACTCCTGCAGCAATCCGCCTGCTACTTTGTCGAGCTGTCGCTCCATCAGCCATTCAGCGCCATGCACCACCGTCACTTGCATGCCACGCTTCATCAGGCCATTGGCCGCTTCCAAGCCTAGTAAACCACCGCCAATGACCACAGATTCTTTGTATTGCTTGGCTGCATCAATCATGGCTTGGGTATCGGCAATGTCGCGATACGCCAATACGCCTTTTAAGTCCTTACCTGGAATAGGCAACATGAAAGGGTTGGAGCCTGTTGCCAAAAGCAGGCGGTCGTAAGGTTTGACAACTTTGGTTCCATCTAAGTTTTGTGCATGAACTTCGCGCTTCACACGGTCAACTTGTGTAACCGTACTGCCCGTGTGCAATTCGATGCCATTTTCCTCATACCAGGTTAGCGGATTCAGAATAATTTCATCCAAAGTCTGTTCTCCCGCCAAGACAGGGGACAACAAAATACGGTTGTAGTTGGGATGAATTTCACTGCCAAATACAGTGATGTCAAACAAGTCGGGTGCAAGTTTGAGCAGCTCTTCCAAGGTGCGGACACCCGCCATGCCGTTGCCAACCATGACCAATTTCATTTTGCTCATGTTTTCTCCACGTGTGCTTGTCTTGTATAGAGGAAGTCAATCACCGCTTTGCGGTAACTCAAATAACGTGGGTCATCTGCCAAGGTGACCCTAGACCGTGGCCGTGGCAAATCTACTTGCAAGACTTCGCCAATGGTGGCGGCGGGGCCATTGGTCATCATGACAATTTTGTCAGACAACAACACAGCTTCGTCCACATCGTGAGTCACCATGACCACGGTACTTTGCGTATTGGCCACAATGGCCAACAACTCATCTTGCAGCTTGGCGCGGGTTAATGCGTCCAGGGCCCCAAAGGGTTCGTCCATGAGCAACACCTGCGGTTCCATGGCCAATGCACGTGCAATGCCCACGCGTTGTTTCATGCCGCCTGAAATTTCGCTAGGTCTTTTTTGGGCGGCATGGCTTAAGCCCACCATGTCCAAGGCGGCGTCGGTTCTGGCCTTCAACTGCGCAACATTCTCTTTGGTTTTGCCATCGACGCGGCCGTTGTTGCCGAAGACGCGCTCTACACCCAAATAAACATTTTCAAAGCAGGTGAGCCAAGGCAGCAGGGAATGGTTTTGAAACACTACAGCACGTTCTGGACCCGGTCCAGAAATTTCACGGTTGGCACAAATCAGATTTCCTTTTGTCGGTGTCGTTAAGCCTGCAATTAAATTCAGCAGGGTAGACTTTCCGCAACCTGAGTGACCAATTAAAGCCACGAATTCGCCCTTGGCCACGGTTAAATCAATGTCGCGCAAAGCAGGGAAGTCTCCCTTGGCTGTTTTGAAGGTTTGCGCCACACCTTGAATCTCAAGGTATTTGGAAGTGTGGTTGAGGTTCATGTGCGCACCTCTTCGAAGGTAAATGCCGTGGCCAATTTGATCAGTGCGAATTCAAGAACAAGGCCCACCAAACCAATGACAAAAATGGCAATGATGATGTTCTTCACGTTCAAGTTGTTCCACTCATCCCAAACCCAAAATCCAATGCCTACGCCGCCTGTCAACATTTCAGCGGCCACAATCACAAGCCAAGCTGTACCAACTGCCAAACGAACACCCGTGAGCATGTAGGGCAGGACGGCTGGAAATAAAATTTTGGTGACGATCTTCCATTCAGAGAGGTTGAGTACACGTGCCACATTCATGTAATCTTGAGGTACGCGCTGCACGCCCACTGCAGTGTTGATCACCATGGGCCATATGGAGCAAATGAAGATGGTCCAAATGGCGGCAGGGTTGGCACCTTTGAAAACCAACAAACCAATGGGCAGCCATGCCAGGGGTGAAACAGGCCGGAGCAAACTGATCAGCGGGTTGAACATGTTCGACAGAAATTCGAAACGACCAATCATGAAACCAAAGGGAATGCCTACCAACGCCGCCAAACCAAAGCCCATGGCCACACGCTTTAGAGAACTCAAGATGTTCCACCCGACACCCTGGTCGTTGGGGCCATTGCTGTAGAACGGATCACTGAACACTTGAATGGCCTGAATCAGCGTTTCTTTGGGTGAAGGAAAATTATTGGTGCTACTGAATGAGACCAAGCCCCAAATGCCAGAAATGCCAAACCCAAGAGGGGTGGCAAGACCCGAAGCACGATGGTTCTGATGTTGAAGGAGACCATTCGCAGTCCTTACGCTTTAACTTTGAAGCTGTCTGCATATTTTTTGGGATCCTTGCCATCCCACACCACACCGTCCATGAATTTGCTGGTGCGCATAGCGTCTTTCGGTACAGGTGTGTTACTGGCGGTAGCTGCTTGTTTGTAAATGTCGATGTGGTTAATTTGCTTGGCCACATTCAAATAGTCAGGGTGATCTTTGAGCAAGCCCCAACGTTTGTGTTGTGTCAAGAACCACATGCCATCTGACAAATAGGGGAAGGTGGCATTGCCGTCGGCATAAAACTTCATGTGGTTTTTGTCGTCCCAAGTTTTGCCCAAGCCGTTTTGATAGCGACCCAAAATGCGTTGGTTAATGACGTCTACGCTGGTGTTCACGTACGCTTTATCTGCAATGGTTTCAGCCATCTTCATTTTGTTTTGCAGACCGGCGTCAATCCATTTGCTGGCTTCCAAAATAGCGGCTGTCACGGCGCGTGCTGTGTTGGG
>JBEDKQ010000169.1:0-7193 GCA_041172085.1 Pseudomonadota bacterium
GTCTTTGGCTTTTTGTTTGCCAATGGCTTTTTCCATCTGCTTTTGCAATGCCGGCACGTTCACTTGGTGATAGTGCATGGCGTGCAAAGTGGCGGCTGTGGGGCTTGGCACCCAAGCGGTATTGGCGCCCGCATTGGGGTGGCTAATTTTTTGTTTCAACATGTCGGCCATCAAATCAGGCATGGCCCACATGCCCTTGCCAATTTGCGCACGGCCGCGCAGACCGGCTTGCAAGCCCACGGCCACGTTGGCTTTTTCGTAGGCACCCAACCAAGTGCTGCCCTTGATGTCGCCCTTGCGCATGACGGGGCCAGCCAACATGCAGGTGTGCATTTCGTCGCCGGTGCGGTCCAAGAAACCGGTATTGATAAAGGCCACGCGTGACTTGGCAGCAGCAATACAGGCGGCCAAGTTGGCGCTGGTGCGGCGCTCTTCGTCCATGATGCCCAGCTTCACCGTCGAAGGCTTCAAGCCCAAGACTTTTTCGACACGTCCAAACAAGGTGTCGGCAAAGCCCACTTCTTTGGGGCCGTGCATTTTGGGCTTCACGATGTACACGCTGCCGGTGCGGCTGTTGCGGAAATCGGCGTGTTTCTTTTTCTGCAAATCCACCATGGCACACGTGGTGGTGATCATGGCGTCCATGATGCCTTCAGGAATTTCTTTTTGAGTGCCGTCTGCCGCGTTGTACAAAATGGCAGGGTTGGTCATGAGGTGACCCACATTGCGCACGAACAACAAAGAACGGCCGTGCAACACTTCATGACCTTTGCCGCTGGGCTTGGTGTACACGCGGTCTGCATCAAAGTGCGCTTGAAGGTTTTGCCACCCTTTTGCACTTCTTCTGCCAAAGTACCTTGCAAGATGCCCAGCCAATTGCTATAGGCCAACACTTTGTCTTCAGCGTCCACTGCGGCCACCGAGTCTTCTAAGTCAAGAATGGTCGACAGTGCAGCTTCAGCCACCAAATCGGACACACCTGCTGGGTCTGTTTTGCCAATGGGATGTGACTTGTTGATTTGCAAATCGAGGTGCAAACCGTTGTGCTTGAACAGCAAAGAAGTGGGCGCTTTGGCATCGCCTTGGAAACCCACAAATTGTTTGGCATCGGCCAAGGTGGTGCTGCCCGACTTCAGGCTGACCACCAACTTGCCGCCCTTCACGCTGTAGCCTGTGCTGTCAATGTGTGAACCCTTTTTCAATGGCGCGCAACGGTCGAGCACATAGCGGCAGTACTCAATCACTTTGGCGCCGCGCTTGGGGTTGTAGCCTGTGCCTTTTTCGCAGCCATCGGCTTCACTCAAGGCATCGGTGCCATAGAGCGCGTCATACATTGAACCCCAACGTGCATTGGCGGCGTTCAATGCATAGCGCGCATTCAAAATGGGCACCACCAACTGCGGGCCCGCCAACACGGCCAATTCGGCATCCACATTTTGGGTGGTGGCTTTGGGGCTCTTGGGTTCGGGCACCAAGTAGCCAATCGATGACAAATGTTTGCGGTAGGCCTTCATGGCTTTGGCATCCACCAGCGGGCCAGGGTTGGCGGTATGCCACTTGTCCATTTCCAATTGAATGCGATCACGCTCGGCCAACAAGGCAATGTTCTGGGGCGCCAAATCTTTGACGATGCTGTCAAAACCCGCCCAGAAAGCCTTGCTCTTGACGCCCACTGCAGGCAGAACTTGGTCTTCAATGAAGCGGTACAAAGGGGTGGCCACGTGCAGGCCGTGAATGCTGGTGCGCTGGGTCATAAGAGCCTCTTGAAATGTGAAAAATAAAAATGGGGGGCGTTCTTGAGCAGATCTGTACAGCTTTGTACCGCCAATGACACCCACTGTATTCGATGTTTCAGTGTTTATAAATTAGCGAAATGGCTTTTGACTTGTGACTTTTTTGCAAAGGTTAAGCCCCAAAGCATCGAAATTAGAGAAAATACACCCACTGCCCTTTTGGGCTCATGACCCCTTGCACACACACGACATGGCCAAAGAACATCTCTTAATCAGCGAAGTCGGACCGCGCGATGGCCTGCAGTCGGTCAAGCAAACCATGCCCACCCCCCACAAGCTGCGTTGGATTGACGCATTGGTGGCTTCGGGACTTCAAGAAATTGAAGTGGCTTCTTTTGTACCGGCCCATTTGCTACCGCAAATGGCCGATGCAGCCGAGGTGGTACAGCACGCCCTTCAACACAAACACATCACAGTGATGGCCTTGGTGCCCAACCGCAAGGGTGCAGAGGCGGCCTTGAAGGCAGGGGCGCAAAAGCTCACCATCCCGGTTTCGGCCAGTGAAGCGCATTCATTGGCCAATGTGCGCAAAACGCGCGAAGCCATGGTGGAAGAGGTTCGTGCCATTGTTCAACTTCGCAACGAGCTGGCACCGCACGTCAAAGTTGAAGCAGGCATCTCCACCGCATTTGGTTGCACGCTCCAAGGACTTGTGGCCGAAGACGAAGTGGTCAAGTTGGCCGCTGCAGTCATTGCAGCAGGCGCCGACGAGTCGGGTTTGTCTGACACCACGGGCATGGCCAACCCCGCGCAAGTACGCAGAATTTTCAAACGTGTCTTTGCCGAAATTGGCGACAAAACGGGTGCAGCCCACATGCACAACACCCGCGGCTTGGGCTTGGCCAATTGTTTGGCAGCTTATGACGTAGGTGTTCGCACCTTTGACAGCTCCATGGCCGGTTTGGGCGGATGCCCCTATGCACCAGGCGCATCGGGCAACGTGGTCACGGAAGATTTGGTCTTCATGTTTGAGGCCATGGGCGTGCAAACTGGCGTCGACATACCCAAACTCATTGCAGCCCGTCAAGCCTTGATCGACGGCTTACCTGGCGAGCCGCTGTACGGCATGACACCTGATGCTGGCTTGCCCAAAGGGTGGGCGGCAGACTCTATTTGAATTGACAAAATGACCCCCTCCCAACCTCTGCCCTACGAAGGCATCCGCGTCGTTGAATTCACCCACATGGTGATGGGTCCAACCTGCGGCATGGTGCTGGCAGATCTTGGCGCTGAAGTCATCAAGGTTGAACCCATTGGCCACGGTCATGAAGGTGATGGCACGCGCAAATTGCTGGGCTCTGGCGCCGGTTTTTACCCCTTGTTCAATCGCAACAAAAAAAGCCTCGCCTTGGATTTAAAAACAGCCGAAGGCAAGGAAGCTGTTCTGCGTTTGATTGCCACTGCCGACATCGTGAGTGAGAACTTCAAACCCGGCACCATGAAAAAACTGGGTCTCGATTACGAGACCCTGAAAAAAATTAACCCGCGTTTGATTTATGTGTCACTCAAAGGCTTCTTGCCTGGCCCTTATGAACATCGCACCGCTTTGGATGAAGTGGTGCAAATGATGGGCGGCTTGGCTTACATGACGGGCCGCCGAGGCGATCCCTTGCGCGCCGGCACCAGCGTGAACGACATCATGGGCGGCATGTTTGGGGCCATTGGCGCCATGGCCGCATTGGCACAACGCGCGCAAACAGGTGAAGGACAAGAGGTGCAAAGCGCCTTGTTTGAAAACAATGTGTTCTTGGTGGCACAGCACATGATGCAGTACCAAGTCACCGGAAAACCGGCAGCGCCCATGCCTGAGCGAATTTCTGCATGGGCTGTGTACGATGTGTTTGTGGTCAAAGATGGTGCGCAGATTTTCTTGGCCGTGGTGAGTGACACGGCTTGGAAAATTTTCTGCGACGTGTTCAATTACCCCGATTTATTCAACGATCCGCGCTTGGTGACCAACAACGACCGCGTGGTTGCGCGCGATTGGTTAATTCCTTTGCTGCGCGAGCGCCTCAAAGAATTCTCAGCGCAGTACCTCAGCGACGTGTTCGAGAAAAATGCCTTGCCGTATGCGCCCATTACAGCGCCGCACGATTTGCTGGACGATCCGCATTTAAAAGCGACGGGCGGCTTGGCACCTGTTGAATTGAACGATGGCCGCAGCATCAACACGGTGCTGTTGCCCCTCAGCATGAACCAAGCGCGCTTGAAAGTCCGTCAATCAGCGCCTCAGCTTGGCGAGCACAACGAGAGCTTGCTCAGCAGCTTGGGCTACAGCCCTGAAGACATCCAAAAACTCAGCAACCCCATCGACTGAAATACAACACATTGGCACCATGGACAAACTCAAAGTTTTTGAATCTTTTGTGTCAGTGGCCACCCGTGGCAGCCTCAGTGCGGCGGCTCGTTCGTGCAGAAGGCGTGGCGCCGGCCATCATCGGCCGACGATTGGACGCGCTGGAATCTTATCTGGGTGTCAAATTGCTGTTACGCACCACCCGGCGCATCAGCCTCACGCACGAAGGCAGCGCATTTTTAGAAAACTGCCAACGGCTTTTGAGTGATGTGGCCAATGCCGAAGACAGCGTGTCGGCCGGTGGCTTGAAAGCCAGCGGTCATTTGCGCATTACCGCGCCAGCAGGATTTGGCCGGCGCCATGTGGCGCCCCTGGCGCCCTTGTTTCACGCCCAAAACCCAGATGTCAAAATTTCATTGAACCTGAGCGACCGTGTGATTGACCTCGCCGCAGAAGGTTTTGACTTCGCTGTTCGGGTGGGCGATTTGCCAGACTCATCTTTGGTCAGCGTCCGTTTGGCAGACAACCGCCGCCTTTGCGTGGCCACCCCAGCTTATTTAGCCCAACATGGCACGCCGCAGCAGCCCTCAGACCTGCTCCACCACAGCTGCTTGACCCTGTCCAGTGACGCCTCTCAAACTCGCGGCTGGGCTTTCAAAGTTTCCTCACCAGACAACGCAGAAGGCCCAGAAGTGTCGTACCTTCGGCCACATGGCCCCCTAGATTGCTCTGACGGCCAGGTGTTACACAGTTGGTGCTTGGCCGGCATGGGCATTGCCTGGCGCAGTACCTGGGAGGTGGAAAACGACATTCAATCTGGCCATTTGGTTGAGGTTTTGGCCGATTTTGCGGCACCGCCCAACGGCATTTACGGCGTTTTCCCCCAACGCAAGCACTTGCCCCTAAGATTGCGCCTTTGGATCGACTTTTTAAAGCATCACTACAGCTTGCCAGCAACTTGGCAAAGCGCCCCGTAAAATCGGGGGATGCTTCAAGCCAAACAAGAATTACTCTCGGCCCTCGCCGCCGAACTCGAACGCCTGCACGTTGGTGCCGGTGCCAAAGCCGTCTTTGAATCGCCCAAGGTGGCTGCCCATGGCGATTTGGCCTGCACGGCCGCCATGCACTTGGCCAAACCTTTGGGCCAAAACCCCAGACAAGTGGGCGAAGCTTTGCGCACCGCCCTCATGGCCACGCCAGCATTTACACAATGGGTTGAAAGCATCGACATTGCAGGCCCAGGCTTTTTAAACCTCAAACTCAAGCCCAGCGCCAAACAAGCGGTGGTCAAAGAAGTGCTGCACGCGGCATCATGCTTTGGCAAACAAGCCGAGCGCAACGAAAAAGTCTTGGTGGAGTTTGTGTCGGCCAACCCCACAGGTCCTCTGCACGTCGGGCATGGCCGACAAGCTGCATTGGGCGATGCCATTTGCAACTTGTTTGCCACACAAGGTTGGTCGGTTTACCGCGAGTTTTATTACAACGACGCAGGCGTTCAAATTAACACCCTGGCCACCTCCACGCAATTGCGCGCACAAGGTTTCAAACCTGGTGATGCCAATTGGCCCAGCGGCGAAAACGCAGCCGCCTACAACGGTGACTACATCCAAGACATTGCGCAAGATTTCTTGGCTCAAAAAACCGTCAAGTCAGACGACCGAGAATTTACCGGCAGTGGTGACTTGAACGATTTGAATGGCATGCGCGAATTTGCAGTGGCTTATTTGCGTCACGAGCAAGACCTCGACCTCAAAGCCTTCGACGTTAAGTTTGACAATTACTACCTCGAGTCCAGTCTTTACACCAGCGGCCGGGTCGACAGTGCCGTCAAAAAATTACAAGAAGCTGGCAAGACCTACGAACAAGATGGCGCGCTCTGGCTCAAGTCAACCGACTACGGTGACGACAAAGACCGCGTCATGCGCAAAGGTGACGGCACCTACACTTACTTTGTGCCCGATGTGGCTTACCACATTACCAAATGGGAACGTGGTTTTACCAAGGTGGTCAACATTCAAGGCACCGACCACCATGGCACCATAGCCCGCGTGCGCGCTGGTTTGCAAGCCGCAAGCGTTGGCATACCACAAGGCTACCCCGACTACGTGCTGCACACCATGGTGCGCGTGAGGAAGTCAAAATCTCCAAACGCGCTGGCAGTTATGTCACGCTGCGCGATCTCATTGAGTGGACCAGCAAAGACGCAGTGCGCTTCTTCTTGCTCAGCCGCAAGCCCGACACCGAATACGTGTTTGACATTGATTTGGCCTTGGCCCAAAACAACGACAACCCCGTGTACTACGTGGTACTACGTGCAATATGCACACGCACGCATTCATTCCATTTTGCGGACATGGGGCGGCGATGTGGCCAGCTTGAGCCAAGCCGATTTGTCCAGTTTGGAAAATCCCAAAGCACATGCACTCATGTTGCTGTTGGCCAAATACCCTGACATGTTGACCGCCGCAGCACAAGATTTTGCGCCGCACGATGTCACGTTTTATTTGCGCGATTTGGCCGCCAGCTACCACAGCTACTACGATGCCGAGCGCATTTTGGTAGACGATGAAAATCAAAAACTGGCACGCTTGGCCTTGGTTGCAGCCTGCGCCCAAGTCTTGCAAAATGGCTTGAAGATTTTGGGTGTGTCTGCGCCTGAGCAAATGTAAATCGCCTAGAAGGTCGAACTTTGAAAAACCACGCCCACTTGTCCTTTCCCAAACTTCATTCGCAACATGGCGGGACCTTTCTCGGATTCGTTCTGGGATTGGTCATTGGCCTCACGGTGGCCTTGGGCGTGGCCATGTACGTCACCAAAGTACCCATGCCCTTCAGCAACAAAAACCAATCACGTTCTGCTGAACAAGATGCGGTCGAAACACAAAAGAACAAGGATTGGAATCCCAACGGTGCGTTGCAAAACAAACCTGCAACCCCTGAAGCACCCACTGATGGCAATCCCGGTGCAAGTGCGGCGGGTACAGGCGCCTCTGCGCCAGCCGTAGCAGCCGACCCGCTGGCCGACTTGATGAAAAAGTCAGGCACGGTCCCCGCCAATTTGCCTGCAAATGCCCCCACGAATACACCTGCCAGTGCACCCCCAC
>JBEDKQ010000170.1:0-3480 GCA_041172085.1 Pseudomonadota bacterium
GATCAAATGAGCAAAAGAGTGGCTGACGACAGCAAATGGATTTCAGAGCTAATGACTGAATTGGGAATGACGAAAAAGTGATGTCAAACAAGCTATCAAGGCTAGGTTCGTGGTCATGGGATAGGTGGCTTCTGCTGGCTTTGTCATGCGCAGCACTATGTATCTGGCAACTATCGCCTCTCCTAATTCAGCCTTATCCTCACAATGCAAATTGGTTTGAATCGGCTGCGCTGTTTCCACAACTTTCATTGCTGATCGTGGCTGTTGGTGGTTTGTTTGAAATCTATCAGCGACGACACCAAAGTGAATCTGGTGAGTCAGAAGAACTTGATTCAAGCGCAGCCAACATTCGCGATGCCATCGCCATGTTGGTCGCATTTGGAATTTATATGCTGGCCGCCCCCATAGTGGGCTACCTTGTTAGCACCCTCGCCTTTCTGTTGGCAGGATGTTGGCTTCTGAAATTTGAACAACGCACCAGTCTTCTTTTGGCTGTCTCACTATCCTTCATCATGTGGGTCATCTTTGTGCAAATTCTCAAGGTTTACTTTGGGCACAGTTGGCTTTTTTAACCATGGAGTTCATTGACGCACTTGCCGGTGGATTCTCATCTTTGGGAAGTCCTCCCATTGCCATTTCACTTTTAATTGGCGCGGCTTTGGGCATTGTGGTTGGTGTTTTACCTGGCGTTGGTCCAGGCGTCACCATTGCGGTGCTGCTGCCTTTCACCTACGGCATGGCCCCTTTAGGTGGTATATCGCTTTTACTAGGTGTTTATTGCGGCGCATTTTATGGCGGCGCAGTCACCTCCATCTTAATTCGCACGCCTGGGGAAGCCTCATCCATCATGACCATGTTTGATGGTTACCCTTTGGCCAGACAAGGTCAGGCTCAGCGCGCCTTGTCACTGGCGTTCATGTCTGCCTTTGTGGGGGGCATTGCAAGTGCCTTGTTACTTGGATTGGTGGCAAGACCCATGGCTAGTTTTGCTGCGAAATTTGGTGCTGCAGAAAACGTGATGGCCATCTTGTTGGCCGCTGTATGCGTTGGAAAAGCTTATCGCCGGCAGTTTCCAGCAGCCATGATGATGATGGGGTTCGGATTTTTTTTGGCCACTGTAGGTATAGATCCCAACTCAAATGAACAACGTTTCACATTTGGCATTCCAGGCATGTTAAGTGGCATTCCCTTGGTACCTGTGGCGGTAGGATTGTTTGGAATGGCGCAAGCCCTGGTCATGGTAAGTTCACCAGTACCCCAATTTGATGCGTCGCTCATTCAATCAGCGGGTCTATCTTGGCGAGGTTTTTTAGAACCCTTTAGATATCCCAAGGCCATGTTGAAAGGGCTACTCTTAGGCTCTGGCATTGGTGTTCTACCCGCCGTTGGCGCCGCCTTGTCCACTTCACTTGCTTATTTTTGGGCGCAGCAAGGCGCCAAAGACCCCACACCATTTGGTCAAGGCAATCCCGAAGGCATTGTGGCTGCTGAGTGTGCCAACAACTCAAACTCGGGAGGCGCCATGATCACGGTACTGACCTTGGGCATTCCAGGCGATGCCATCACGGCCATCATCATGGGCGTATTTGTTGTTCATGGCATTGTTCCTGGCCCTTCTTTGTTTACAGACCGGCCCGAAATCATCAATGGCGTTTTAGCCTCTTTGTTGGTGATCAACTTCGTCATCTTGGGGTTGCTAATTTTGACGGTCAAACCACTCGCTCGATTGGCCTATGTGAACCCTAGAATTTTGGGACTGATCATTTTGGTATTGAGTTTTGTTGGATCCTATTCAGCGGCGAACTCAATGTACTACGTGGTCATCACCGTTATTTTTGGCGTGCTCGGCTTGGTCTGTGCCAGAGCAAACATTCCAACCATCCCCCTCATTTTGGGAATGGTCATGGGCGATACTTTGGAAGCTTCATTGCGGCAATTACTAGGTCGAAGCGATGGCTCTCTTGAACCCTTCATCACAAGGCCTGTGTCACTTGCAATGCTCATTGCAATTTTGCTAATTTTGTTTTGGCCATTGTTAATGGCTTTAACAAAGCGCCTTAAGAACCCAAACGTCTGACTGCACATGAGCCAGCACATCAAAGAAAATTCTCCAGATGAAATCTGGATCAATGGCACTGTTCTGACATTAGATTCTGAGCACCCCCAAGCAGAAGGCCTGTCCATCTTGAACGGAAAAGTTTTGCAAGTTGGGAGTTCTTCAGATTTGCTAAAAAGTGCCAGTTCACAAACGATCGTTCACGATTTAGCTGGGCAATTTCTAATGCCAGGATTGATTGACACACATGCCCATGGCATCTGGGGCGCCTTGAGAGATAAATTTGAAGTCTATGTAGGCTTGTCGTCTTCCTTGGAAGATCTGATGCAGGCCGTCTCAGATCGAGCTAGCAAAGTCCCCGCAAACCAATGGATTTCCGGTGGGCCTTGGCACATGTCGTGGATCGATGATTTTCAAAAAGCACCTAAAGAAGTATTGGATCTAGCGGCACCTCATCACTTTGTAGCCTTGAAGGATGTCACCTACCACACGGCCTGGTTGAATACCGCTGCTTTAAAGGCATGCGGCATAGACAGAAATACGCCAGACCCTGAGGGAGGCCGTATCGGACGTGACCCTTTAACGGGTGAGCCAAACGGTATCTTGTATGAAAAAGCTCAGAATTTGGTGCGCCGTTTTATTGTGCCTAGCCAAGTGCAGCTCGAACATGCAGTGAAGCACATGAGTGGCTATTTTCACAGCTTGGGATTGACTGGATTTAAAGAAGCTATGGCCAGCGAAGCTGAGTTGGAAGCTTATTATTATGCTGACAAGAATGGCACATTAAATTTACATGTCGCCGTCCACATGGCCTTGAATTCACTCACCTCAGAAGGTATGACTCCGACTGATAAATTGCTAGAGTGGCGTGAACAATTCGCCTCGGAACATGTTCACACCGCATATGTGAAGTTATTTTTAGATGGTGTAGCACCTAGCTTAACGGCATGCTTTTTAGAACCCTACTTGCCCATGCCAGGTTGTACGCCTTCGGCTCACAATCCAGATGCTTTGCTGGCCATTGCTCCCAGCAAACTTGCTGAAATTGTCACTGAACTAGACAGTTTGGGATTGACAGTCAAGATGCATGCCGTAGGAGACAGAGCTGCCAGAGCAGGTCTGGACGCTGTGCAAGTTGTCAGAGCATCTAATGGTAATAGTGGCCTGAGGCATGAAATTGGACACACAGCTTTTGTTCATGCCGACGACCACCCTAGGTTCAAGCTATTGGGTATGGTGGCAGATATGTCGCCTAGGCTCTGGTTTCCAAACCCTGTCACGCCTGGCCAAGTGAAGGTGCTTGGTCCTGTTCGAACGCAAAGATGTCACCAAATTAAATCTTTGATGCTTGCAGGCGCAGAACTGACTTATGGTTCTGATTGGCCTGCAGCAGCAGCAGATGCCAATCCTTGGGTTGGACTGGC
>JBEDKQ010000171.1:0-7129 GCA_041172085.1 Pseudomonadota bacterium
ATCAAGGCCAATGAAGTGCTGACCACAACGGGTACAAACAACTCACGCCCTGCAAGCCCATCGCCCCAGAGGTGGGTGAATTGAATACCCACCATCACTGCAAAGTAAACGGCAATTTTGCGAACGTGAAACGCATGCACAGCCAACTGCTTCCAGTCGGGCGTACCTTGCCATACGATGCTCTCACCTTCTGGCAAAGTGGAAGGCAGGCCAGGGGCCGCTTCCCACTCATGCTCGTGTGTTGCACTGATGTTTCTGGCTTTCACAGCAATGGCTCCTGACGCTCAGGTGTTGCATACAAAGTACCCGCACCAAAGTAGGCTGTGATCTTTTCTTCTTCTAACAATGTAATTTGGTCGGGGGATTTGGTTTGTGGCACATTGGCAAATTGATGCGCCAATAAAGAGTGCACATAAATCCCTTGCTTTTTGATCTTGGCAAAATTCATGGGCAGCAAGACCGTTTTGTCAGATCCTTCTAGCTTGACTTCAATGTAGCGGAAGACCATTTCCATGCGGTCAACCCAAAGCGCCACCACGTGGCCTGCCACATTGCGATCAGCACCGACCACGGCCAAACCATGGGGGTCAATGTCTTGATGGGCCACTGCAAAGTCGGGGGCTAAGCGCAGGGGAACAATTTTGGGAGCGCCATGTTCCATGTCAGGGACATCGGCACGCATGGCCCAAGCGCCAGGGCCTACACCCGCCAACAAAGGATCACCCACGGGTTCAATGGGTGCACCATTCCAGTTGGTGGTGGGTTGAGCGCTGAATTGGCCGTCTGGCCTGTTCAGGTCGGGTGACAAATACGTATGGCCATCCATGGTCTTGTAAGCGACTGGGGAGGGCACGGGCGGCCATCCTTCTTGCTTAGGGCCATTTTCACGGCCTGAATCCATGGGGTATCCCTCGCGGTGATTTTCACGCAAGAGGTAATAGATCAGGCCAGCAAAAAATGCCCAAAACATATACAGCACAATTTGTGCAACGTCGACATACTGAGTAATAGCGCCTGTTTCCATGAGACTGCTCCTTGTTAAATCAATGCTCATCAATTTGGCAATTCAGCCAAACCAAATTTCAAAATAGGTTGAGAAGGTTCGAGTCGACTTTTCTTGAGCAATGGGCCCAGAGCAATCAACACCACAAATAACAAATACATTTCCAAGTGATAGACAAAGCTGTAACCCGTGATGGGGGAGTTGAGTGCTTCGCCCAAGCGGCCAGACAAAGCCATTTCTGTGACGATGTCTCGAACTGCGCCACCCATGGCCATGGCAGCGCCTGTGGCTGTGGCTTGTACTGCACCCCAAGTGCCCAGAATCAAACCACTCATGCGTGTGTTCTGGAAAGACATGGCTGTAACCAGCATGCCGACGGAAAATAAGCCAGAACCAAAACCAATCAAGACCACGCCCGTTCTGAACATGGCCACTGACTCAGTGGGTGCTGCAAAAATAACCAATGCAAAAGCAGGTAGTCCAATTAAGACACCAAAGCTTGCCAGTCGGCAGGCATGCCATCCGGACGCTAACCACTTGGCAGACAGTCCAAAAGCGACCAATGAACCGACAGCGCCTAGCGCTGTCAGTGAACTGGTATTGCCTACATCCAAACCTAATATTTCTGCACCATAGGGCTCTAGCACAATGTCTTGCATGCTGAAGGCCAGCGAACCCAAGCCTACGGTCCATAAGAAGCGGCGCATTTGGGGCATGGCAATGAGTTCTTTCCAACTGGCACTGAACCCACCTGGTGCACGGGCACCGCGCTTGGCCTGACGTGATTCTTGTTTCCACATCGAAATGAGATTGATCACAATGACCAGAACTGCTGAACTTTGAATCACTTGAATCATTCGCAGGGGTGTGAAGTCAGCCAAGAACAAACCATAAATCACGCTGCTCACAATCATGCCCACCAGCAGCATGCAATAAAGCAGAGCCACCACGCGGGGGCGCTTATCTTCTTGTGCCACATCATTGGCCAATGCCATGCCTGCGGTTTGCGTCACTTGAAGGCCTGTACCAATCAGAATGAATGCGAGACCTGCGCCTAACTGACCCAGTAACAGTGTTTCTGGCACAGCCTCGGCCAATAACAACAGCGCAAATGGCATGACGGCCAAACCACCAAACAACAACAAGCTGCCTGTCCACAGGTAAGGAATACGGCGCAAACCCAAAGCGGAAGGGTGAGTGTCGCTGCGATAGCCAATGAGGGTGCGAAGAGGTGCAAATACCATGGGGATGGCCACAGCCAAAGCCACCCACCAAGCAGGCACATGCAATTCCACAATCATGACGCGGTTCAGGGTGCCCACCAGCAAGGCGGTGATCATGCCAATGACCAACTGAAACATGGACAAGCGCAACAACCTGCCCAAAGGCAGATCGGGCGAGGCGGCGTCTGCAAACGGCATGAAGCGCGTTGCATAAGCCGACAACCATGCTGGTATTTTCAGTGTCATGTGCGTGACCACTCCCACGCTTGAGAGGTGTAAAAACCACTGGCCACGCGTTGCATGCGACCGCCTTGCCATTGGGTGAGCTCTGGATGAGTGTCCAATTTGTTCAGCAAAGCAGAATGCGCCACGGGCGACAAAGAGGGCGAACGATCCGAGCTTGGGAAAAGTCTGCCCATGCTGTGCATCAAGGCCAGCAAAGGTGTGCGGGGTGCAAAGGTAAACACCATGCTGCCACGGGTGCGTTGACCCAGAGCTGCCAATGCATCGGCGATCTGGTCGCAGTTGTAGTGAATCAGTGAATCCATGCACACCACATGGTCAAAGTGACCCAGGTCTGGGCTGAGCATGTCGCCGGATAAAAACGCAATGCTGCCTGGCAATTGAGGGTGATCGCTGGCCACGCGTTCGCCTGCCAACTTCACCAGCGTCGGTGATAAATCGATGGCCACCACTTCTGCACCGCGAAGTGCAGCTTCCACGGCCAAAGCACCTGTGCCGCAACCCGCATCCAAAATTCGCTTGCCTGTTAAGTCTTCGGGCAACCACGACAGCAGGGTGTTGCGCATGGTGTCGCGACCGGCACGAACGGTGGCGCGAATGCGTCCCACAGGTTCGTTGGAGGTGAGGCGAGCCCAGGCGTCGGCAGCCGTGCGATCGAAATAATGTTCAATCTGGCTGCGACGTTGTTCGTAAGCGCGAGTGTTCATGTTCATTTGATTCCAGTGATTCGCTTCAATCAAAACCGAGCAAGTCAAAAATATCGCGGTCTTTCATGGGCACTGCAGGCAAGGGGTCGCTGCCTAACCACAAGGCGGCCGCCAAACGCATGTATTCGTCTTGTACAGCCTTGACTGCAGGCGTTGGCTCCAGCTCAAACAGGGTGCTTTTCATCAAGCGGCTCTTGCGAATTTCGTCCAGCATGGGGGCTCTTGCGAATTTCGTCCAGCATGGGGAAGTGCGCCATGGTTTTCAAACCCACCACGGCGTTGTACTTGTCAATTTGGTCGGTGGCATCGCTGCGGTTGGCAATCACGCCGCCCAAGCGCACGTTGTAGTTTTTGGCTTTGGCACCAATGGCTTGAACGATGCGGTTCATGGCAAAGATGGAGTCAAAGTCGTTGGCTGTCACGATCAAAGCACGATCGGCGTGTTGCAAGGGCGCTGCAAAGCCGCCGCACACCACGTCACCCAACACATCAAAAATCACCACATCGGTGTCTTCTAGCAAGTGATGCTCTTTGAGCAATTTGACGGTTTGACCCACCACATAACCGCCGCAGCCTGTGCCTGCAGGTGGACCACCCGCTTCGACGCACATCACGTTGTTGTAGCCCTTGAAGACAAAGTCATCGAGGCGCAATTCTTCTGCGTGAAAGTCGACGGTTTCCAAAGCATCAATGACCGTGGGCATCAACTTTTTGGTCAAGGTAAATGTGGAGTCGTGCTTGGGGTCGCAGCCAATTTGCAATACGCGTTTGCCTAATTTGCTGAAGGCCACGGACAAGTTGGACGATGTGGTGCTCTTGCCAATACCGCCTTTGCCGTAAACCGCAAAGACCTTGGCCGTGCCAATTTTGACGTTCGGGTCCATTTGAAATTGAACGCTGCCCTCACCATCAAGTCTGGCATTCTTTTTGATGTTTTGCACTGGGATGCTGGTCGTTTCGATCATGCTGGTTGTCCCTCTTTAATGCCTTCAAGGCGGTCTTCAAGTTCCTCGCCGGCGGTCTCAGCATCGGGTTTCCAATACTCGCGACGAGAAGCTTCGATCAAGCGATTTGCAAGCTTGGCCGATGATGTGGGGTTCAATTGCGCCATGCGCGCACGCATAGCAGGGTCGAGCACAAAGGTTTGTGCCAATTGTTGGTAGACCCATGGTTGAACTTGACCGGTGGTGGCCGACCAACCCATGGTGTTGGTCAGGTGCACTTCAATCTGGCGCACGCCTTCGTAGCCGTGTTGCAACATGCCTTCGTGCCACTTAGGGTTCAGCATGCGTGTGCGAGTTTCTAAAGCCACTTGTTCTGTCAGGCTGCGCACCACGCCATCGCCTTGCGTTTGGTCGACGATGTAAACAGGCGGTGCCGTTGCAGCGTCGCCATCACGGTCGTGCTTGGCTTGCAAAACAGCGCGGCTGATACCGCCCAAGGTGTCAAAGTAGGTGTCGATGCTGGTCACGCCCAACTCCACAGAGTCAAGATTTTGATAAGTCAGAGACACATCGGCCAACACACTCTTCAGCAATTGGTTGTTGCGAACGGGCTTGCCTTCGCGTCCATACGCAAAACCTTTGCGTGACGTGAAGGCGTCGCCCAATTCGTCTTCTTGTTGCCAAGAGGAGCTGTCCACCAACATGTTGACATTGGCGCCGTAAGCGCCTTCGGTATTGCCAAACACACGCAAGGATGCTGCTTCGATGTCGCCGCCATGCTCTGCCATGTAGGCCAAGGCATGCTTGCGAATGAAGTTCATCTCGCTGGGCTCGTCGGCACTGGCGGCCAAGAAGCTGGCTTCGGCCAAGAGTTTGATCTGCATCGGCAGCAAGTCGCGGAAGATGCCAGACAAGGTAATCACCACGTCAATGCGGGGCCGATTCAAGGTCTCTAAAGGAATTAATTGCGCACCGGCCAAGCGGCCGTAGGTGTCAAAGCGGGGCAACACACCCATCAAAGCCAAAGCCTGCGACATGGGGCCGCCTTCGGTTTTGAGGTTGTCGGTACCCCACAACACCATGGCAATGGACTCTGGCAAACCAGAGCCGTCTTGGGCGTAGCGTTGCAAGAGTTTTTCGGCTTGCTTTTGACCATCACGCACCGCAAAGGCTGTGGGCAATTTGAAGGGGTCCAAGCCGTGCAAGTTGCGACCTGTTGGCAATACATCGGGGTTGCGCAGCAAATCGCCACCAGGTGCAGGTAAGGCGTAGCGACCATCTAACGCGCGCAGCAAGCCGTTCAATTCACTTTCTTGGTTCAACAACACATTGGAGTGAACCAATTGGTGCAATGCATCTTGTTGTGCTGCAGAAAGGTGCTTGGCACTGCGTTTGAGTTGGTCTTCTGTGACGCCGTCCACCAAACGCTCAAGCAATTCCGGCTCTTCAATTTCCATCGCCTTGGCCATGGCTTTCAAAGTGGCCAAGCGCTGTGAGCGTGTGGGCAATTGGCCAATGACATGCAAGCCTTCTGGAATGAGCGAGTACTCTAGCTCCAGCAATTGGTCCACCAGAGAATTGATCCAGGGCTCTGACAATGAAGACTCAGCAGGAACAGACGCAGGAACTCGCAACTCGAGTGCTACGGCTTGTTGATGAATCATGGCGGCCAAGTCGTTGCGCTCTTCGCTCAATTCGTCGTCCAGCGCACGCCATCTGTCGAGGGTTTGTTTGAGTTCTGACAGACCTTTGTACAAACCAGATTCGGCAAAAGTAGGGGGCAAATAGCTGACCAATGTGGCGCTGCCGCGGCGCTTGGCAATGGCGCCTTCAGAGGGATTGTTGGAGGCGTAGAAGTACAGGTTGGGCAGATCGTCAATGAGGCGATCTGGCCAGCAATTGCCAGACAAACCAGACTGCTTGCCAGGCATGAATTCCAACGCGCCGTGGGTGCCAAAGTGCAACACCGCATCGGCTTTGAAGTCTTGGCGCAGATAACGGTAGAAAGCGCTGAAAGCGTGCGTAGGTGCAAAGCCGGCTTCAAACAGCAAGCGCATGGGGTCGCCTTCGTAGCCAAAGCCTGGCTGAATGCAAACCAAGGCTTGACCCAACTGAACGCCTTGCACAAACAAGCCTTGGCCGTTGGTCAACAACTTGCCGGGTGCGGAGCCCCACTGGGCTTCAATCTGCTTTAACCAACGTTCGTTGCGCACGTGCTCAGAAGTAGGAATGATGTGGTGCACATTGGCATCTGCGCCGTACATTTCGCGGTTGCCATTCAAGACCATCTCACGAAGCACATCGGCATTGGCCGGTACGTCAATGTTGTAGCCTTCATTGCTCAAGGTTTTGAGGGTGTTGAACAAAGACTCAAAGACGGACAGATAAGCTGCAGTACCCACGTTGCCGCTGTTGGGGGGGAAGTTGAAGATGACCAGGGCCAACTTGCGCTCGCGTCTTTGCTTCAATCGGCTTTGAACCAGTTTTTCAACTCGCCTAGACAACATGTCGGTACGCTCAGCGCAGGTGAACATGTCTTGCGATTGGTGTTCTGTGGTGAAGTGGCAGTTACGCTCGCAACCAGTGCAACTAGAACCTGCAGGTCCAGGTCTGCCGCCATAGACCATGGGAATGGTCGAGCCATCCAATTCGGGGATGGCCACCATGATGGTGCTCTCTACGGTGCTCTCTACAGGCATCAAACCGCGTTGAGAACTGCCCCATTGATCCAGTGACTGAAATTCAACGGGGTGCGCCGCAATGTAAGGCACATCGAGCTGCGACAAAATTTGTTCGGCCGCTTTGGCATCGTTGTAAGCGGGGCCGCCGACTAAGGAGAAACCAGTTAAAGATACCAGGGCATCAATTTTGGACTTACCATTTTGTAAAAAGAAATTCTCAATCGCAGGACGAGAATCTAAGCCGCTGGCGAAAGCCGGAATGACGCGCAGTCCGCGAGCTTCAATTGCGGCAATGACGGCGTCGTAATGCAAGGCATTGCCTGCCAAC
>JBEDKQ010000172.1:0-4618 GCA_041172085.1 Pseudomonadota bacterium
GCATCATCTGGGGGCAAGGTGACAGGGGTATGACCATCGAGCAAAGCATCGACAGCCAACAATTTCATTTCTCGCTCTGCTTCAGGCAAAGCTTCTAATGCTTGAATGCTGAGGCATTCGGCTTCTTTGAATGGACCCGTTTGAATGCGCCGCAAGGCACTCAAATGACCACAAGTACCTAAGGCAATGGCAATGTCTTCACCCAATGTGCGGATGTAGGTGCCTTTGCTGCACGTGACCGTGACTTTTAAACGGCGACGATCGTTCTCGGTTGCAATTTCTTCCAGTGCCAAAGCATGAATCACGATGTGGCGAGCCTCTCGTTCCACTTCAATGCCTGCACGGGCGTAGTCATACAAAGCTTTGCCATCCCTGCACGGGCGTAGTCATACAAAGCTTTGCCATCCTTCTTCAAGGCGCTGTACATGGGTGGGATTTGATCAATCGGCCCAGTGAACTTTGTTTGCACTTGTTGAAGTTGAGCCGCTGTGAAGCTCACAGGCTTTTCAGCAACCACTTCACCTTCCAAATCGCCCGTGCTGGTTTGGACACCCAAAACAACAATGGCTTCGTATGATTTATCGGCATCCAAGTGCAGCTGACTGAATTTGGTGGCTGCACCAAAGCACAAAGGCAATACACCTGTAGCCAATGGATCCAGGGTGCCTGTGTGCCCAGCTTTTTCGGCACGCAACAACCACTTGGCTTTTTGCAAAGCATCGTTACTGGACATACCATATGGCTTGTCTAACAACAGCACCCCATGCACAGGGCGCCGTTGCACCCTGGTGCGTGGCGCGTTCATATCACTCCTCGTCCTTTGAACGTGAAGCAACAGCCTTGGAAATCAAGGCATTCATGTCTGAAGCACGCTCAGTGGTGCGATCAAATATGAAATGAAGCGTGGGAACGGTGTGAATTTGCAAACGCTTGAACAATCCATTGCGCAAGAAACCAGCGGCGGCATTAAGTCCGGCTGTGGCCTCTTCAGGCTTGCCTGTGATGATGCTGAAAAAAACTTTGGCATGCGCATAGTCGGGTGTGACTTCAACGGCATTCAAGGTGACCATGCCCACACGCGGATCTTTAAGCTCGCGCGCAATCAGCTCCGACAGATCACGCTGGATCTGATCGGCAACGCGAAAGCCGCGGTGTGCTGAGCTGGTTGGTTTGCGGGCCATGATGACGTGTGTCGCAGTTCTTTAGAAAATTACAACGTTCGCGCAATCTCTTTAACTTCAAAGAATTCCAGTTGGTCGCCCACTGCAATGTCGTTGTAGTTTTTGAGTTTGATACCGCACTCGAAACCTTCTTTGACTTCGGCGAACGTCGTCTTTGAGGCGTTTGAGTGAGTCGATGTCGCCGGTGTAAATGACCACGTTGTCGCGCAACAAACGGAACTTGGAAGAGCGCGTAACTTGGCCATTGGTAACCATACAACCTGCAACCGTACCAATTTTGGAAGCCACGAATACCGTGCGGATTTCGGCCATACCAATGACTTCTTCCTTCTGCTCGGGGGCCAACATGCCAGACATGGCGGCTTTCAATTCGTCTACCGCGTCATAAATGATGTTGTAGTAATGAATGCTGACGCCATTGCCTTCGGCTTGTTTGCGCGCACCGGCATCGGCACGCACATTGAAGCCAATGACCACCGCTTTGGACGCAATGGCCAAGTTGATGTCGGACTCGCTGATACCGCCCACCGCTGCATAAACCAATTGAACCTTGATCTCGTCGGTCGACAGTTTGAGCAAAGAAGCGGCCAAGGCTTCTTGCGAACCTTGTACGTCGGCTTTGACAATGATGGGCAAAGTTTTGACTTCGCCAGCACTCATGTCGCTGAACATGTTTTCCAACTTGGCGGCTTGCTGCT
The DNA here is from genome assembly GCA_041172085.1 of Pseudomonadota bacterium. Taxonomy (GTDB): domain Bacteria; phylum Pseudomonadota; class Gammaproteobacteria; order Burkholderiales; family Burkholderiaceae_C; genus Limnohabitans_A. Next base: position 1,880 of record JBEDKQ010000172.1, read on the forward strand.
TGGCCAACTTGGTGTTGCGGAACTTGCCAGCGCGGTAGGTGGCAATTTCACGGGCGCGACGTTCGTCGCTGAGAACCATGAACTCGTCACCCGCTTGTGGCACTTCCGTGAGACCCTGAATTTCAACAGGGATAGAAGGCCCAGCAGATTTAATGGCCTTGCCATTCTCGTCCAACATGGCACGAACACGGCCAAATGTTTGACCTGCCAAGACCACATCACCCGTAGACAAAGTACCCGACTGAACCAGCACTGTGGCCACAGGGCCACGGCCTTTGTCCAGACGCGCTTCAATGACCAAGCCTTTGGCTGCAGCAGCCACAGGTGCTTTCAACTCAAGCACTTCAGCTTGTAGCAATACCTGCTCTAGCAAGTCGTCAATACCGGCACCGGTTTTAGCGGACACGCCAACGAAAGGTGAATCACCACCGAACTCTTCAGGCACTACCTCTTCGGCCACCAACTCGCCTTTGACGCGGTCGAGGTTGGCATCGGGTTTGTCGATCTTGTTAATGGCCACAACAATGGGAACACCCGCTGCCTTGGCATGCTTGATAGCTTCTTTGGTTTGCGGCATCACGCCATCATCGGCGGCCACCACCAAGATAACGATGTCGGTCGCTTGAGCACCACGGGCACGCATGGCTGTAAAGGCCTCGTGACCTGGTGTGTCTAAGAAAGACACCATGCCACGTGCTGTTTCAACGTGGTACGCACCAATGTGCTGGGTAATGCCGCCAGCTTCGCCAGAGGCCACTTTGGCGCGGCGAATGTAGTCGAGCAATGAAGTTTTACCATGGTCAACGTGACCCATGACCGTGACCACTGGGGCACGCGACAACAAAGGTGCATCGCTTTGCGATACTTCGTCGTCGGTAAAGGCTTCGGGGTCGTCCAGCGCAGCAATGACTGCTTTGTGCCCCAGCTCTTCCACCACGATCATGGCGGTGTCTTGGTCCAAAGGCTGGTTGATGGTGACCATCTGGCCCAACTTCATCAATTGCTTGATGACTTCGGAGGCCTTGATGGCCATCTTGTGCGCCAATTCAGCCACCGTGATGGTTTCGGGCACATGGACCTCTATGACGCGAGCTTCAGCAGGCGCTGATTGCACTTGGTCTTCACGGTCGCGCTCGTTGCCACGGCGATTTTTAGGTCCACCGCGCCAGTTGTTACGGCCTACACCACCACTCGTGTCGCCGCGCGTGGGGATGGCTTTCTTTTTAGTGGCCGGATCGCCGGCCCAACTTGAAGACAACTTGGCAGATTTAACTTCTTTGTTGCCACCAGGCGCGGCGTCTTTGGCTTCGGTTGTAACAGGGGGACGCTTGCCAGCTGCGCCAGGTGCTTGAGCAGGTTTGTGCAGCGTGCCCTTGGCCGCTTTGGGATCAGGCTTTGGCACTTCCTTGGGTGGCGCTTTTTTAGCAGGCCCACTCATCATGGCGCGAATGGCTTCAGCTTCTGCCAAGGCTTTGTTGCGTCGCAAATTCAAATCAAGTTCGCGTGCAGCCTCATCAGCAACAATGGCTTTGGCATCTGCATCAGCTTGCTCTTCAGCTGCCTTCTTTTGTGCAGCTTTTTCAGCGACTTTTGCAGACTCGACGCTTGCACGTTCGGCCTCGGCTGTTAGGGCGATGCTTGGATCAACAGGCTTTGATGCGGCGTTGATGCTGTCGGCCTCTTGTTGTGCGGCTGCAGCTTTGGCACTGCGAATAGCCGCAGCATCAGCAGCGGCTTCTTCGGGTGTTTTTTGTACTTGATTGGCAGCAGCCAGGGCAGCTTCTTGTGCCTTAACTTCTTCTTGCTTCGCGCGTTCTTTTGCCTCACGCTCAAGACGCTTCTCTGTCAGTGCTTCTTCTTGACGACGCAACAACTCAGCTTGACTGCGGGCTTCTTCCTCACGCCTTGCCAGTTCAGCGTGGTCGATCAGGGGAGCAGCCGGTTCTTGCTGAATTGCAGGGGCAGAAGTTTCTAATTCGTCGTCACGCTTGATGAAGGTTCGTTTTTTTCGAACCTCCACTTGGATGGTGCGCGCTTTTCCTGTTGAGTCTGCCTGCTTGATTTCGCTGGTTGACTTTTTCACCAGGGTGATTTTTTTACGCTCGCCAGAGGCGGTGCCGTGGCTGGCTTGCAAATAGCTGAGCAGCTTTTGTTTGTCAGCCTCAGTCAGGGCGTCGGTTGCCGCAGATTTTTCAACACCTGCAGAGCGCAGTTGCTCAAGCAGGGTCTCGGATGATTTTTTGAGTTCGCTGGCGAACTCGGCGACGGTATTACTGGACATATAGGGTTCTAGCCTCCTTCAATTTAGGCCTGACCAGTGAACCAATGTTCACGGGCTTTCATGATCAGGGCGGTGGCTTCACCATCGGTTTGTCCGGTGATGTCGGTTAATTCGTCTGTGGCCAAATCGGCCAAGTCGTCGCGGGTGTGAATACCTGCAGCAGCCAATTTGGCAATCAAATCAGGGGTCAAGCCTTCGAGGTCACGCAGGTCTTGCGAAACATCCTCTACGCTTTCTTCGCGCGCAATTTCTAGGGTTAGCAATGCATCTTTGGCACGCGTGCGCAATTCATTCACGGTGTCTTCATCAAAGCTTTCGATTTCCAACATTTCTTGGATTGGCACGTAGGCCACTTCTTCCAGACTTGTGAAACCTTCTTCGATGAGAATGTCTGCAATTTCTTGGTCGACATCAAGTTTGTCCATGAACAAGGCACGAATGCCCGTGGTTTCTTCGGC
>JBEDKQ010000173.1:0-3274 GCA_041172085.1 Pseudomonadota bacterium
GTCACGCCGCCGTGTGTTTGACATGTTGGTCAAAGACAAAATGATGGCTGGTGGTTTCCACTTTCCGTTCCCAGCATTTGGCACGATGGAAGCCAGTGGTAACGGATATCAGTTCAAGCCTGTCGCAGCCTGATCGACACATGCCCTTGACTTAATTAACGGTATGGTTAATTATTCGGGGCATGAGTGTCCAAAAATCTTCACAAATCACAAAGACGCGAGACGCTGAAAGGTCTCGCGCAGTCATCCTCAATGCAGCCCTCGAAGAGTTTGCGCTCTTTGGCTTGGGCGGCGCCAGAATTGATCGCATTGCAGAGCGGTCCAACCTGAACAAAAGGTTGATCTACTACTATTTCACAGACAAAGATCAACTCTTTCAAGCCGTTCTAGAAAGTGCTTACGAGCAAATTCGCGAAAGAGAAAAGAAGCTCAATTTGCAGTCTCTTGAGCCAATCATGGCAGTCAGAACCCTGGTTGAATTCACCTGGAATTACTACCTGGAGCATCCAGAGTTTTTAACCCTCCTTAACAGCGCAAATCTGCATAAAGCAAGGCATATTCAAGAGTCGCCCAATGTGCGGGCGCTTAACTCACCGCTGATTGAGTTGCTGGGCGAAATCTTAGAAAAGGGTCGGCTCTCTGGCGAGTTTCGGGGCGGCATAGATCCTGTGCAGCTGTATGTTTCTATTGCTGCACTTTCCTATTTCTATTTGTCCAACAATTCCACCTTGTCTTCCATCTTTGGCCGCGACTTGATGAGCCCCAAAGCCAAGAGCGAACGCTTGTCACACATGTGCGAAGTGATCCTAGGGTATGTCCTGAGGAACTAGATTTGATTGGATATTGACAGGCCCTAAGCCCTCTCTAGAATTAACTGAATGGTGAATTGCCTGTTCATTTCACCGCTATGATTTTTCACCCAATGGAGATATGTCATGAAATTCACCCGTCGACCTGTATTTGCTTTGATGTTGGCTGCCTTGCTTGCCACGCCCGCATTTGCACAATGGAAGCCTACAAAACCCATCACTTTGATCGTGCCTTGGGCACCAGGGGGCTCCACCGATCAGGTCACGCGTGTCACAGCCGCTGAACTCGAAAAACAGTTGGGTCAGAAAATCATCATCTTGAATCAACCGGGTGCCTCGGGCTCGGTGGGAACTAAAAACGCTTTAGAAGCCGCCAAAGATGGCTACACCTGGACGGCAGGTGGCGCCAAGGACTTGGGCAACTACAAAGTCTTGGGCATGGTCGATACCAGCATCAAAGATTGGAACTTGTATCTCAATGTGGCCCACGTGGCAGTCATTGGTGTCAATGCTGACACGCCCTACAAAACCATGCCTGACTTACTCAAGGCCATGAAAGAGAAGCCTGGTTCAGTGTCAGTCGCTACCGCGGGTGTTAATTCCAGCGGTCATGCCGCCATTGAGGCTTTGGCCCGTGCCGCAGGCATTACCTACAAACACGTGACTTACGACGGCGGCGCACCCGCAGCCGTGGCCGCAGGTTCAGGCGAGACACAGGTGACCACGCAGTTGGCTGCCGAACAAACAGACATGATTCGCGCCAAGAAAATTCGTCCTTTGGCGGTGGTCAGTGACAAGCCGCTTGAAATGGAAGGCGTAGGAACTGTGCCGCCACTGTCTCAATTCATTCCAGGCTTCAAAGATCCCATCAATTACTTTGGTATTTTTGTACCCAAGTCGGTGCCCGCCGAAGTGACTCAAACACTGGACAAAATTTGGGCGACAGAGATGGTCAAAAACGCGGCCTTGCGAACATATGCGCAATCTCGCGGTGCTATGTTTGCACCGATGCATGGCTCTGAGGCACAAACCGCAGTGTTCCCAGCCATTCAAGCGTACGCATGGACCCAGCATGCAGCGGGTAAGTCTAAGGTTTCGCCCGATACCGTCGGCATACCTAAGCCTTGAAACCTTGGAATTGAATTAAATTCATTAAGCAAATTAAAGATGTCCCAAATGTCTAGCTCCTCACGCTCCGATTTGTGGGGAGGTTTTTGCTGGGTTGCTGTAGGCGCTTTCATTCTGATTGAGTCACTCAGAATGGAGCGCTTCGACAACATGGGTGCCACGCTGTATACCTATCCCGGTTTTGTGCCGGGAGTTATCTCTTCTGTCATTCTCTTGCTTGGCTTGGTCATGATTTTTCGTGGCTTGAAAAGCAAGGTGGCTGTAGATACCGATGCAGAGCCTTTGGTCAATCGAAGGTTTCTCATTTCGTTTGTCTGCATGCTTGTATTCAGTCTGATCTTGCTTGCACACGCTCACTTCTTGGTTGCCACAGCCTTATTTGTTGGGGTATTTACCTTTTTGTTTGCCGATGAAGAAACCCCTTTGCTAAAGCGCCTGACAAGTGCAAGCATCAATGGTGTGATTTCCAGTTGCGTTGTTTTTTTCTTGTTCCAAGAAGTTTTCTTGGTCAGATTACCCTGAGGTCGATCGATGTTTGATGGACTTATCGCGTTTGGTCATTCCATCGCCAATTTTTCGACGCCCGAAATTATTTTCTACGCCTTGTTGTCATCCTTGGTTGGGGTGATCATGGGTGCGTTGCCTGGCCTCACCGCTACCATGGCGCTAGCGTTAATGACCACGCTCACTTTGAAGCTGCCACCAAATCAAGCTTTGCTTATTTTGATTTGTACCTACGTGGGCGCTATTTATGGCGGTTCGCGTTCTGCCATTCTTTTGAACATTCCGGGCACACCTGCCTCTGCCGCTTCTTGCCTCGATGGTTATGCACTTGCCAAGCAAGGCTTGGCCGGAAGGGCTATGGGTATTGCAACTACGGGATCAGTGTTGGGTACTTTAATTGGCATGTTTTTCTTGGCGTTTTTTACGCCTTTGCTTGGAAACTTGGCATTGAAATTTGGCGCTTACGAATTTTTTTGGTTGGCATTGTTCGGCGTCATCATTGCAGGAACACTGACAGGCGATGATCCGCTTAAAGGATGGATTGCTGGCATCGTTGGGTTGTTTATTGCGGGAATTGGACAAGAACCACAATATGGCTTTGAGCGATTTTCATATGGCATACGCGACTTAGCAGGTGGCATTCAACTCGTGCCTGCACTGGTAGGCGCCTTTGGTTTTGCAGAGCTACTGACGGCCATCAAAGAGCGTCAGGCGCCTATCAAAATCAGTGCTTTCGATACGGTCATTCCAAAACTAAGAGACATCACAAAATACTGGCGCACTATTTTGCGGTCAGGCCTGATCGGCACTGGCATTGGCATTGTGCCGGGTGT
>JBEDKQ010000174.1:0-3252 GCA_041172085.1 Pseudomonadota bacterium
GCTTTAGAAAATGCCTTAGAGCTTTCCAACTGTGCAGCTGCCTGTGTGGGGCCAAAGATTCGCATGCCATGCGCTCGAAATTCGTCCACCACGCCTGCTGCCAAAGGCGCTTCTGGACCCACCACCGTGAGTTCAATTTTTTCATGTTGGGCCCATTCACGCAATGCCTTTACATCTGTAATGGAAACATCCACCAAGTTGGGATCACGCGCGGTACCGCCATTTCCAGGGGCTACATAGACTTTTTGAATGCGCTCCGATTGCGCCAACTTCCAGGCCAGTGCGTGTTCTCGTCCGCCACCGCCAATTACCAATACTTTCATCGATCAAGCCTTATTCAGAAATGGTTGCGTTGTGGAAAACGTTTTGCACATCGTCCAAATCTTCCAAAATATCCAAGAGTTTTTGCATTTTGGCAGCATCGTCACCCTCCATGTCAATGGTGTTATCGGCGCGCATGGTGACCTCGGCCATCTCGGCCATTAAGCCTGCTGCTTCCAATGCATTTTTGACCACTTCAAAATCGGCAGGCGACGTTAGCACCTCAATCGCGCCCTCGTCATCAGAAATCACATCCTCTGCGCCTGCCTCCAAAGCAACTTCCATCACTTTGTCTTCAGAGGTACCTGGCGCAAAAATGAGTTGACCGCAGTGCTTGAACTGAAATGCCACCGAGCCCTCGGTGCCCATGTTGCCACCATGCTTGCTAAAGGCATGACGCACTTCGGCCACCGTGCGAACGCGGTTGTCAGTCATGGTGTCGACAATGATGGCCGCACCGCCAATGCCATATCCCTCGTAACGAATTTCTTCGTAAGTGACACCTTCCAAATTGCCAGTGGCCTTGTCAATGTTGCGTTTGACAGTATCAGCGGGCATGTTGGCAGCTTTGGCTTTTTCAATGGCCAAACGCAAACGAGGATTGGCAGAGGGATCACCGCCACCCGTTCTAGCTGCCACCATGATTTCACGAACCACCCGGGTCCAAATGCGCTGGCGTTTTTCGTCTTGTCTGCCCTTGCGGTGCTGAATATTTGCCCATTTACTGTGGCCAGCCATCTCAAATTCCTTGATGTTGATTTAATCTACAGGCTGTGATTTTACTTTTCTAGTTGGGGGGACCCTTTTTCATGCCAAATCAGCTTTTGATTGCCCGCAATAAAACCACAGATTGCCATATTTTGATGGGCATGGCCAACCGCCATGGCCTCATTACAGGGGCCACTGGCACTGGGAAAACGGTCAGTTTGCAGACTCTGGCCGAGAGTTTCTCCAACCAAGGGGTGCCGGTCTTCATGGCCGATGTCAAAGGCGATTTGGTGGGCATCAGCCAAAACGGCCACCTGAACGACAAGCTCAAAGGTATTTTGAAGGAGCGCCAGATGGACGAGCCTGCCGTTCAATCCTGCCCCACCACCCTCTGGGATGTCTTTGGCAAGCAAGGTCACCCCGTCAGGGCCACAGTCTCAGACATGGGCCCCCTGTTGTTGGGCCGCATGCTCAATCTGAACGACACGCAAGCCGGCGTGCTCAATTTGGTCTTCAAAATTGCAGATGACCAAGGCTTGTTGTTGCTCGACCTCAAAGACCTGCGGGCCATGTTGCAGCATGTGGGCGATAACGCCAGTCAATTCACCACCGAATACGGTAACGTCAGTCCAGCCAGCGTGGGCGCCATTCAAAGGGGCTTGCTTGAGATTGAAAGCCAAGGCGCTGACAAATTCTTTGGTGAGCCCATGCTCAACATTCAAGACTTTTTGCAAACCGATGCCAAGGGCAAAGGCGTGATCAATTTGCTATGCGCAAACGAATTGATGAATGCCCCACGGCTGTATGGCACCTTCTTGCTTTGGTTGTTGTCAGAACTGTTTGAACAATTGCCAGAAATAGGTGACCCCGAAAAACCCAAATTGGTGTTCTTCTTTGACGAAGCCCACTTGTTGTTCAACGAAGCACCCAAGGTGCTCATTGAGCGGATGGAATTGTTGGTTCGCCTTATTCGTTCCAAAGGTGTAGGCGTTTATTTTGTTACTCAAAATCCATTGGATGTGCCCGAAACAGTGTTGGGACAGTTGGGCAATCGGGTTCAGCATGCTCTGCGCGCGTTCACACCTCGCGATCAAAAAGCTGTCAAAGCCAGTGCTCAAACCATGCGTGCCAATCCCAAGCTCGACATTGAAAAAGCCATCACTGAACTCGGCGTAGGCGAGGCTTTGGTCAGCTTCCTAGACGAGAAGGGTCGGCCTGGTATCACTGAGCAAGCCTATGTGTTAATGCCAGGTAGCCAATTAGGGCCCATCACCCCAGAGCAGCGACAGGCTTTGCTCGACAACTCTTTGGTGGCTGGCGTCTACGAAAAAGCCATCGACAGAGAATCAGCCTATGAAATCCTTAAAGGATCGCATGCAACAGCTGCAAAAGAAGTTGGCGCAAAGGAATCTGGCAACACCAGTGTCAGCGAGTCTTCCCCCAGTTCAGAGCAAGGGCATAACGCAATTTTAAGTGGCCTAGGGGAGGTTTTATTTGGTCGCACAGGGCCTAAGGGTGCCAAGCACGATGGCTTGGCGCAGGCCATGGTGAAGTCTGCGGTTAGGACCATCGGTTCCAGTGTGGGCCGCGAAATTGTGAGAGGCGTATTGGGCGGCATCTTAGGTGGCCGAAAGCGCTAATTGGAAAAGTCACTGAAGCTGCCCATCAAAGGATGCAACTTTTTAATAACGAAAAAAAGCCGGAATGATTCCGGCTTTTTTGATGTGACCTTAGGTGGTTGTTGCCTCTTCAGGCTCATGTGGCTCGGATTTTGAGTTACGCCCTTCTTTTTTAGGCAAGGGCGTTATGTCCAAAAGCACTTCGTCTTTTTCGTCCAAATCTACACTCAAACGACCGCCATCGATCAAACGACCAAACAGCAACTCGTCGGCCAAGGCCTTTCGAATGGTGTCTTGAATCAAACGCTGCATGGGCCTTGCGCCCATGAGCGGGTCGAAACCTTTTTTGGCCAAGAACTTGCGCAACTTGTCGCTGAAGGTGACGTCCACTTTCTTCTCTGACAACTGTGTCTCGAGTTGCAGCAAGAATTTGTCGACCACGCGCATGATGATTTGCTCGTCCAAAGCCTTGAAGCTGACCATGGCGTCCAAACGGTTGCGGAATTCAGGGGTGAACAAGCGCTTGATGTCGCCCATTTCATCACCTGCTTGACGCGGATTGGTAAAGCCAATGGTGGCCTTGTTCATGGTCTCAGCGCCGGCA
>JBEDKQ010000175.1:0-3200 GCA_041172085.1 Pseudomonadota bacterium
CAAGCGTTACAAAGACGGCGAACTGATTGCAGCCCGCGGCGAGCCGCCGGAGCAGTGGATCGCCTGCGCCAAGGGTGCCGTTCGCGTCAGTTCCACTTCGGTATCGGGCAAGTTGATCACCCTTACCTACGTCGAACCTGGCATTTGGTTTGGCGACGTTTCTATCTTCGACGGCGACAGACGTACGCACGATGCATACGCACATGGCGAAACCACCACGCTCAATGTGGCCAAAGCAGATTTCAAAAAGATCTTGTCATCCCACGTGGAGCTTTACGACGCCATGTTGCGATTGCACGCGCGTCGCATTCGACAACTCTTTGGCTTGGTCGAAGACCTGAACACCTTGCCACTGCGCGCAAGGCTGGCCAAGCAGCTCAATCATTTGTTGCGAAGCTATGGCGTGCCCAGTCTTTCAGATGCCAAGGCCATTCGCATCAGTTTGCAATTGGCACAGGAAGAACTGGCCCAGTTGCTGGGAGCTTCGCGGCAGCGCGTCAACCAAGAATTAAAGCAAATGGAACGCGAACATGTCATCAAAATCGAGCCCGGTGGCCTGACCGTACTCGACAGAGAAGCGCTGTTAAAAATAGTCGACTCAGACAACTGAACAGCCATCTGCCCCACAATCGTTTGTTTACTTACGGCGGTACTCCCACATGAGCCAGTTTGATCATTTCGTGGGCACTCGCCCCGTCACAGGAACGCATGCCTTTGATGTCCAAGCCCTCGAAGCTTGGCTACAGGTCCATATGCCCGGCTTCCAAGGCCCCTTAAGCGTTGAAATGTTCAAAGGGGGACAGTCCAATCCCACCTATAAACTGATCACGCCTGCATGCGCCTATGTCATGCGCGCCAAACCAGGACCTGTTGCCAAACTGCTACCTTCAGCGCACGCCATTGAACGTGAGTTTGCTGTCATGAAAGGCCTTGCAGGCACGGCCGTTCCTGTCGCCAAAATGCATGTCTTGTGCGAAGACGAAGCCATCATCGGTCGTGCCTTCTACGTCATGGAGTTTGTGGCGGGTCGTGTTTTGTGGGACCAGTCATTGCCTGGCATGACCAACGCGCAGCGGGGCGATATTTACGATGAAATGAACCGCGTTATTGCGGCCCTTCACAGTGTGAAGTTTGCTGATCAAGGCCTGGCCAATTACGGCAAACCTGGAAGCTATATCGAACGCCAAATTGGCCGTTGGAGCAAGCAATACGTGGCCTCTGTCACGCAAGATATTCCAGAAATGAACAAGCTCATGGCATGGTTGCCTGCCAACATACCCAGCAGCGCCAAAGACGAATCTTTGGTCAGCATTGTTCATGGTGATTTCCGCTTAGACAACCTCATGTTCGACGCCACCGAGCCCAAAGTCTTGGCCGTTCTAGATTGGGAACTGTCGACATTGGGTCACCCTTTGGCAGACTTCAGTTACCACTGCATGGCCTGGCACATCAAGCCAGGCTCATTTCGCGGCATTGGCGGCTTGGATCACAAAGCCTTGGGTATTCCGGATGAGGCCGAATACATCAAGCGTTACTGCGAACGCACTGGCTTCACAACGCCAGAGAAATTGGCCATCGACTGGAATTTCTACATGGCCTACAACCTTTTCCGCATCGCTGCAATTTTGCAGGGCATTGCCAAACGCGTAGAGGACGGCACGGCCTCTAGCGAGCAAGCCAAATCCTCGGGCGCTGGCGCCAAACCCATGGCAGAAATGGCATGGCAATTCGCCAGCAAAGTTTGAACACACCTCATTAAGATTTAACAGGAGACCTTCAATGCAATTCGAATATTCAGACAAAGTCAAAACCATGCAAGCACGCTTGCTGGCTTTCATGGACGAACACATCTATCCCAACGAAGCGCGCTTTTTTCAAGAGATTGCAGACAACCGCGCCAAGGGCAATGCATGGGTCCCTACCAAAATCGTAGAAGAACTCAAACCCAAGGCACAAGCTGCGGGTTTGTGGAATTTGTTCCTGCCCAAGTCACCCCGCGCGCCACAAGGCCTGTCCAATTTGGAGTACGCGCCCTTGTGCGAAATCATGGGTCGCGTGCCTTTCGCTGCAGAAATTTTCAACTGCTCAGCACCCGACACAGGCAACATGGAAACCTTCGAGCGTTATGCCAGCGAATCACTCAAAGACCAGTGGCTAGAGCCATTGCTCAAGGGTGAAATTCGTTCTGCCTTTCTCATGACAGAACCCGATGTTGCGTCCTCCGATGCAACCAACATCCAATGCGAAATTCGCCGAGATGGCGATGAATACGTCATCAATGGCCGCAAGTGGTGGTCTTCTGGCGCTGGCGATCCACGTTGCGCGGTTTACATTGTCATGGGCAAAACCAACCCAGACGCAGGCCGTCACGAGCAACAGTCCATGATCATTGTGCCAGCCAACACACCCGGCATCACGGTGCTTCGCGCGTTGTCAGTTTTTGGTTACGACGATGCACCCCACGGTCACATGGAGGTGCTACTGGAAAATGTGCGCGTTCCTGCTGCCAACATGTTGTTAGGCGAAGGCCGTGGTTTTGAAATTGCACAAGGCCGCTTAGGCCCAGGACGCATTCACCATTGCATGCGCACCATCGGTGTTGCAGAGCGCGCCTTGGAACTGATGTGCAAACGACTCAATACGCGCGTAGCCTTCGGCCGCGAAGTAGCGCGCCAAACTGTTTGGCAAGAACGCATTGCGGAGTCACGCTGCATGATTGAGCAAGCCCGCTTGCTCACCCTCAAAGCTGCTTACATGATGGACACGGTTGGCAACAAAGTGGCCAAGGCCGAAATTGCCATGATCAAAATTGTGGCGCCTCAAATGGCTTGCCAAATCATCGACTGGGCCATCCAAGCGCATGGCGGTGGTGGTGTGTCACAAGACTTCCCATTGGCCTATGCCTACGCACACCAACGCACTTTGCGTTTGGCCGACGGTCCCGATGAAGTTCACCGCAACTCTTTGGCAAAATTGGAATTGGCAAAGCATTTGCTCATGCCAGGCGAGGTCGAGATGCCCGTCACGCGTGGCAGCTGATGGGTAGACACGGGCAAATCTTGAATCATTGAAAGAACTTTTTTATCCAATTTCAAGAATTGCCCCGATCCCGCATTAGAATATGAGGCTTGTCGGAGCGTAGCGCAGTCTGGTAGCGCATCTGGTTTGGGACCAGAGGGTCGAAGGTTCGAATCCTTTCG
>JBEDKQ010000176.1:0-3182 GCA_041172085.1 Pseudomonadota bacterium
GCAACCAACGAGATCTCGCAACCTAACGCATTCGGTCAAGGTCAAACTGCGGCTGTACAAAACGCCGAAGTGAAGGTGTCCGAGCCCAACAAACCCATGTTCCTGTTCCAGCCGGGTGTCGACCTCCGCCAAATTGTGGACGCTGTAAACCAGGTTGGCGCATCGCCCTCTTCTCTGATCGCTATTTTGGAAGCCCTCAAAAGCTCAGGCAGCTTGCGGGCCGAATTGATCGTGATCTAAGGTCCAAAAGAACGACACTTTTTCTGGCACAAGATTTGCTGTGTTATTTAACTGAACAACATACCAGTCAATACACGAGCAAATCATGGACGCCATTAGCACCCCTTCACCCAACTCTTACCTGGACTTTGATGGCCTGGGTCAGCTGAAGGGGCAGGCGCGCCAAGATGCCAAGAGCGCCATCAAGGAAACCGCTCAACAATTTGAAGCTTTGTTCCTGCAGATGATGATGAAATCGATGCGGGAGTCCATTGTCAAAAGTGAAATGTCCGAATCGGGCACCATGGAAACCTTCGAGGGCATGTTTGACAAAGAGGTTTCTGTTCAACTGGCCAAGAAAAACAGCTTGGGTTTGGCCGACATGCTGGTAAAGAACCTAGAGCAGCAGCAAGCCAACATTGCCACAACGGCAGAAATTTTGCAGCAACGGCAAGATCCTGCCGCTTTCAATGCCGCTTCTAAGGCAATGGCACTGAACCCCAAAGCTGCTGGCTTCTCATTGGACAAGTTGCATGACAAAGCAGGTGGCATTGCATTGCCCAAGCCGCAAATTTTGCCGTTGAACTTGCCACCCAAGCCCATTAACGGGAGCGGTACATGACCGACTTAGTCAGTGTCGCCTCCAATGCCGTAGCCTCGTATCAGCGAGCGCTTGGCACCGTCAGCAACAACATTGCCAACGTTTCCACTGAGGGTTACTCAAGGCAAGAGGTTGTCCTGCAATCCAACCCGACAGCCAAAATTGGCAATGTCTATTTGGGTACAGGCGTCATGATTGATCGCGTCAAGCGACAGTACGACACCTTTGCAGAATTGAACCTGCGCAACAGCAACAGCGATTTGGCCAGTCAAGAGCCCATGGTGAATTACGCCAACCGGGTGATTGACATCATGGGCAGCGACTCCATGGGCCTGAGCAGTGCCTTGGACAAGTTTTTCAATACCGCTCGCGAGTTGTCAGCAGACCCAGCCTCTACGGTTAAGCGCACCAGCTTTATTCGAGACTCACAGGGTTTGGCATCTCGATTTGGACAGCTTTCTTCTCAGTTGGACCTGGTTCAAAGCGAGACCAATGAGGCCATCAAAAGCTACGTCAGCCAAGTGAACACCTTGGCCAGTCAACTTGCACAGGTCAACCAGCAAATGACCAAGCAACAAAAAGCGGAAACACAGCCGCCAGACTTGCTAGACCAGCGCGATGTCCTTCTCAAATCATTGTCTAGTTTTGCGCACATCAATACCCGGTTCAATGAAAACGGCTCAGTCAGTGTCAGCTTAGGTCCATCATTCTCACGTGAGGTAATTGTTGAGGCCAGCAGAGCGACACAGATTGGCTTTCAACTGGATGAAAAGAATCCAGAAAAAGTGAGCCTGATTCTGGACCCCTATGGCAATCCACAACCCTTAACGTCCATTACAAGCGGCAAGATTTCGGGCATGTTGGCATTTCGTGAGCAGATCTTGGGAACAAGCAGAAACTCATTGAATCAGTTGGCTGAACTGACGGTGCACAAAGTCAATGAACTGCACGAAGCTGGCATTGATGCCTACGGCATTCCAGGCCAAGCGCTTTTCAAAATTGGAACCCAAACACCGCACGCCGCCGCCAACATTCAGACAGTCTTTGAAGACCCACTGCGCGTTGCTGTGGCCAGTCAATTTCGAATCATTGAAGCCCCTGAAAACATCAGTGGCATTGACGCACACCTAAGCTTCGAAGAGCCTAAACCCAAAGGTCCGCCTGCCATTCAGACCCTTGTGGCCAACAATGGCACGCCTGAAGTGAGTGTGCCCATCAAAATCACAGGTGCCAGCAATTTAGCCGCAGTGGCCACTGTGCCCAACGGGCTCACCAATGTCAGCCTGCTGCTGTCTGGCGCAGACGCAGGACAAACCTTGCAGGTGTTTACGCGTGATGGCCGACATATTGCTGGTACGCCCCTTACTGAAGGTGCACAAGCGTCCTTGTTGGGCACCCCTGAGAATGGTTTCAATGCAGGTGCCAGCTACAGTTCCGAATACATCAACAACCAAAACAATGCCGCCGACCCTGACTACAAGGGCTACCGAAACTTGCAGGTTTTTTATGGGGCAAGGGCCGAAGTCGGTCGGGAATTGCAATGGGACATGACAGAGGCCGATCCAACAGCACACGTCCCAAAATCTTCCACACTCGTTGCAGCCACGCTTACGGGTCACCGCATTCCAAGTGGCCAAACAACTTTGGCTGGCGGGTTGTTTCAATTGAATGGCACAACGCTTAACGCCTCTGTTTCTCCAGCCAATGGCGCCACACTTCAAGCCAGTGACTTTGCCAGATGGATCAACTCTTCAGGTGTGTCCGGTATTTCTGCTTCTTCTGAAAATAAGATTTTTGTTCCGCAAAGTCAAATTAAATTAGCCTCACCCCTCTTCGTTAATGGTGTAGGCATTTCGCCTACAGGTACCGTTTACCCTAGCACTGCGCAAGATTTGGTCACTCTGATCAACTCTAAAACGGCTCAGACCCAGGTGATTGCCTCGCTTTCAGATTCTGGCAATTTAACGCTCACCAACGCAGCCGGCTACAAAGGTGACGACATTGTCATCAGCAATGGCCTGGCCACAACCAACGCACTGGGGCTCAAAGCACAAACTTACACGGGTACTTTGTCAATTACCAGTCCCTTAGCAGATGGCGAAGGCAGCCCCATTGAATTGACTTTTGTGGAGGGTGCAGGTTCTCCTGCAGAGTTGGACAAATTAGGCATCAGCACCGGCGTTTACATCAAGAGCAACGACACTTCGTTTGGTGAAGATCTATTGGTTTTTGCAACCGGTGCAGGGTCTGCGGCATTGTCTGCCACATACAGTGGCGCCCCAGTCAGTGCCAAACAATCGTTGCGAGCTCAAAACTTAGTTTTGAAATTTGATGCAACCAACCCTCTTACAGGCAACGCATC
>JBEDKQ010000177.1:0-3105 GCA_041172085.1 Pseudomonadota bacterium
TAGCAAAAGCCATGATGAGCAGGTAGTGGCCCACAGTAGCAAAGCTGCCCATGATGAGCAGTTGCAGCCAAAGTTGCCAGTCTGTTGGCAGCTCCCATACAAAGGGTAAAACGAGTGCGCCCAAAAGTGTGCCCACCCAACCCGTTAGGACGTTCATAGTGATGGGGTCTTCCGTACTGGTCATTTTGCGTGTTAGCAACTGAAAACTCGAGTTGGTCAAAATCAACATCAAGGGAAAAATCAAAACCCAATCAAAGTGCTGACTGCCTGGCCTGACAATGACCATGGTGCCCGCAAATGCGCACAGCACCAAAGCCCAGCGCAGCTTTCTGACTTTTTCGCCCAATGAAATGGCCGCCATCAAAGTGACAACCAAAGGCGTGATGGAGGCAATGGCGGTGAACTCGCCAACTGGCAAATACTTGAGGCCATAAAAGGCGCACATGCTGCTGCCAAACAAAAGAACACCGCGCGCCAATTGGAAGCGGGGGTGTTCTGTTTGAAACAAGGCCATGCCACGTTTGGGAAAAAAGAAAACAGTGCTGAACACAGCTTGAATGAGGTACCTGAACCAAAGCGCCAACATGAGGGACATGCTGGCACTGACGTTTTTTGTGACGGTGTCTAAGACCGCAAAGCAAGCCACCGACAAAACCACATAAGCAATTCCAGCAAGTGTGTTGGCAGAGGGGTGTTTCACTGGATTCGGTCAGACAACAATTCCCACACGGGGGTCAGTTGTCCAGGTAGCCAAGGCAGGGTGCCTAAATCGGTATGACTTTCATCGGGGCTGTGAAAGTCACTGCCGCGTGAAGCAGCCAATTCAAATTCGAGTGCGGTATCGGCATAGCGCAAGGCCTCTGCGCTGGAGTGGCTACCCGTGATGACTTCAACGGCCCGACCGCCATGCGTTTTGAATTCGGTAAACAGCGCGTATTCTTCGTTGGCCGTAAACCCATAACGCGCTGGGTGCGCAATGACCGCTACGCCGCCGGCGTTGCCAATCCATTGGACGGCGTTTTCCAGGGTGGCCCAGCGATGGGGAACAAAGCCTGGTTTGTTTTCTGTGAGGTATTTGCGAAAAACTTCTGAGGTGTCTTTGCAGACGCCTGTTTCTACCAAAAATCGTGCAAAGTGGGTGCGCGAAATGAGTTCGTGGTTGCCAGCATATTTAAGCGCACCTTCGTAGGCGCCATGGATGCCCACCTTGGCCAAGCCCTCAGACATTTCTTTGGCACGTTCGCCGCGGCCACCGCGGGTATTGCGCAAACCTTGAACCAAGTCCTGATGGGTATGGTCAAAGCCCAGTCCCACAATGTGGACTGTTTTGCCAGCAAAGGTGATTGAAATTTCAACCCCTGTGAGGTACTTCATGCCTTGCGCTTTGGCCGCTGCGATGGCCCGATCTTGACCGCCAATTTCGTCGTGATCGGTGAGCGCCCAAAGTTGCACACCGTTGGCTTTGGCGCGGGCAGCCAGCGCTTCTGGCGTGAGCGTGCCATCAGAGACCACGGAGTGGCAATGAAGATCGGCGTTGAGTAGGGGTTCCACAGGGGTATTTTAGGGCTTGTGGAAGAGGTCATCGCCTCTGGACGATAATTCCAACTGATTTAAGTGAGATTTCTATGGCCTTGATGATCACCGATGAATGCATCAATTGCGATGTGTGCGAACCTGAATGTCCCAATCAGGCGATCTACCTCGGCCCTGAAATTTATGAAATCGACCCCAACAAGTGCACAGAGTGCGTGGGCCACTTTGATGAACCGCAGTGCGTCCAGGTGTGTCCGGTGGCGTGCATTCCGGTCAATCCACAGCACCTTGAAAACAAAGAGACGCTGTTTCAGAAGTACCAGCGCTTGCAAAACGCCGCTTAAACGCCTTCGGGGCGGGGCGGTTTGGGCCGAGGCGGCTTGCTGGTGTGAATTTGCACAGTGGCTTTTTCCATCTCACCTTGAATCAGCATCTCGGCGGCCTTGACGGACCGTTGAATGGCTTCTTGGATGAGGTCGCGCTGTTCGGCCATGGGTTTTTTGAGGACCCAATTCACCACTTCGGACTTGACCCCAGGGTGACCAATGCCTAGGCGCAGACGCCAATAATCGCCGGTGCCCATTTGGGCATGGATGTCTCTAAGGCCATTGTGTCCGGCATGACTGCCGCCAAATTTGAGTTTGACCTGACCTGGCACCACATCGAGTTCATCGTGAACTACCAAAATTTCTTGGGGTGAAATTTTGAAAAATTTGGCCAGAGCACCTACCGATTTGCCTGACAAATTCATGAAGGTTTGAGGTTCAAGCAACCAAACTGTTTGGCCCTTGACTTGCGTGCGAGCCACTTTGGCAAAGTAACTTTTGTCGGGCACCAAGTTGACATTGAGCTCACGCGCCAAAGCGTCTATCCACCAAAAGCCAGCATTGTGGCGGGTGTCTTCGTATTCGGCGCCTGGGTTGCCCAGGCCAACAAACAACTTGATCATGTGCGAGTATAAAAACAAAACAGCTCAAAAAAAACAACCCGCACTGGGCGGGTTGTTTGAAACACTGAAAGTGTTGAAGCGTGGCTTAAGAATTACTTCTTCTTGGCCTTGCCCTTGGCATCGGCTGCAGGTGCAGCGTCGGCAGCAGGCGCTGCTTCTTCAGCAGCTGGCGCCACAACAGAAACCAACACAGGGTTTTTCTTACCGTGTGTGACTGCTTTCACGCCTTTAGGCAATGTGATGTCGGCCAGGTGCAATGAAACACCTTTCTTCAAACCAGACAAATCAACATTGATGGCTTCTGGCAAATCGGCTGGCAAGCAAGCGATTTCGAGCTCATTCATGATGTGGTTGATCAAGCAAGCATCGACTTTCACAGCAGGAGATGTATCTTCGCCTGTGTAGTGAATTGGCACTTTACGGTTCAAAGTGGTTTTGGCATCAACACGTTGGAAGTCGATGTGCAAAACCAATTGTTTGTAGGGGTGCATTTGGAAGTCACGGAGCAACACTTTGGTTTCTTGACCGTTCAATTCCATGTCCAAGATGCTTGCGTGGAAAGCTTCTTTTTTCAGGGCGTGCCACAGGGCATTGTGGTCGAGTTCGACCAATTGGGGTTGTTG
>JBEDKQ010000178.1:0-3105 GCA_041172085.1 Pseudomonadota bacterium
CCAAGCCTTGAAATGGGTGGAATCCCAATTGGTTTGACTCAGTCCCAATGCGCCTTGCCACGCAGCGCCTTGGTCTGCCCCCGCTTCACTTTGCTTTCCACACGCTTCACTTGCGAACTTCGCGTGGGACGTGTTGCTTTGCGCTTCTTTTGCACCACCGCAGCCAATTCGAGTAAGTCGTGCAAACGCAGCAAGGCCGCCATTCGATTCATGTCTTGGCTGCGATGCTCTTGGGATTTGATCACCACCACCCCGCCGAGCGAAATACGGTGATCGCGCATGCTCAAAAGTCGGTCTTTCAATGCCAGGGGCAAACTCGAAGCGCGAATGTCAAAGCGCAACTGAATGGCACTGGCCACTTTGTTCACATTTTGACCGCCTGGGCCCTGTGAACGGATGGCCGTGAGTTCGACCTCGTCGGCAGGAATGTGAAAAATTGTCATGAAAAACCCTGAATATGCAGCTTCAAATGGCCTTGCACCTTGGGCATTGATTGTGCCTCGCTTAAACTGGGCACTTAACTACCTCAAGGTGTCCCTATGGCCAAAGGTCAACAAAAGTCAAACAAAGAATCTAAAAAACCCAAAAAGGACACCTCGCCGCCTAAAACCATTTCGGTTGACACCGAGCGTCCAGTTCAAAAAATCACGGCCGTTATTCCCCGTGGCAAAAAACCTGTTTGAGATAGAACTGCATTAAGCGATGAGTGATTCTGCGCAAAGTCTTTGGCCTCAAGCAGGCTATGCACAATTGAAAAAGGACGCGCGGGGTCACCTCACCGTCACAGACGATTTTCTGAGGGTTTTGCTGCTGCGCCCAGAATTGGCGCCCATCGAAAGCTCTTGCAAGCACGAAATTCAAATTCACGAGCGCTTGTTAGAGAATCCGCGTCTTGCGTTACAAACCGCCGACTTGGCCCAAGTAGAAGACCGCGATGCGGCCGACAACATGGCGGTCTGGCTGCGTTTTCGCAACCGTATCTTGGCCCAACCCACCTTAGAAGCCAGCTATTGGGCTTTGTTTGAGGGGCAAGGTGTCGATGTACCGCCCATTTTGGTGAATCAAATCACCCAAGTCTTGGTGCAACACATCCTGGGCCCCGACTGCTCAGCCATAGAAGCGCGAGCTGCTGAGTTGTTGTTCAGAACTCAAAAAGTTTCTGTATTAGACGATGGCTCGGTCATGGCTGCAGATCACGAAACCGTCGAGCGTCACGCGCTAGAAAGCGGCTTTGGCAGTTTAGGTGACTTGCTTAAACAAGGCGGTATTCCCCTGCGCAGTGTCGATTTGGACGTGATTCAAGATGGCAATGAAGACAGCTATTGGGATCGCAGCGAACGTTTCGACATGGTGGCTTGTTTGAATTTGGGACAGCCCCTCATCGATGCTTTGTGCCGCGTACTCGAACGCTGGATTGAACACTTTACCAGCGCCAGTGTGCGCATTGTCACCGCCCGCGAAATTGAAGATGCGCATTGGGTTTGGCATGTCGGCCTTGATGCCCAAGCCAGTGGCATGTTGAATGACTTGTACAACGGCCAAAGCATTGACGAAGATCGCCAACGTCGCATGCTGTGTTTGTTTGTCCTCAACTTTGTCAACGCCAGCGACATGCTTCAAGAAGTCAGTGGCAAGCCCGTGTATCTGGCCATGGCCATGGACCCGCAAAACTTGCTCAAAATCAAACCCCAAAACTTGCTCTTGAATTTGCCCCTCGCACGAAGGTCTTGAACATGAATGCATCTCAGATCGTCCTGGGTTTGGTCTTGGCGACCATGGTGTTTTCGGTGGCCCTAGAACTGCGCGTTGATGACTTCAAACGTGTCGCCAAGGAACCCAAGGCGGTCATTTGCGGCCTCATTCCTCAGTTCATTTTGCTACCTGTTGGCACATGGGTTGCCACCCTGTTCCTCGACCTGCCCCCCAACGTTGAAGCGGCCATGATTTTGGTAGCGGCTTGTCCTGGCGGTAGCTTAAGCAACGTGGTGACCCACATGGGCCGAGGCAACACAGCTTTGTCGGTCAGCATCTCGGCCGTGGCCAGCATCATTGCCCTGTTTGCGACACCCTTTAATTTCAGTTGGATGATGGCCGCCAACCCAGAAACAGCCTCGTGGTTAAAGGAGTTGTCCATCGACGCTTCGGGTATCTGGATCAGCTTGTTTTTGCTGTTGGGCGTGCCCCTCACTTTGGGCCTGATGGCATCGCACCGCCTGCCTGCTTTGACGGAACGCATTCGCAAACCTCTTGGCAATTTCTCACTGATTGCGCTGCTTTTGTTCATTGTGGCGGGCCTGTTTAAAGAGCGTCAATTGCTCACATTGGGTTTGCTTCCCACCTTGCTTTTGGTCGTGTTGCACAACGCCAGCGGTTTGTTTTTTGGCTGGCTCACCAGCAAGGTGATGGGCGTCAGCGAGCGCGATCGCCGGGCGGTCATGATCGAAGGTGGCATGCAAAACTCTGGCTTGGCCTTAGGCATCATTGCAGTGCAGTTCAACAGTGATCTTGGCATGGTGACCCTGGCCAGCCTGTGGGGCATTTGGCACATTGTGAGTGGCATGTCTTTGGCGTATTTGTGGAGAAGAAAAGATGCTCGATTGCTTGATTAAGAATGGTACGGTGGTCGACGGCACTGGCCAAAAACCTTTCATCGCAGACGTAGGCATTCAAGGTGGGCGCATTACGCACATTGGCCAGATCCATGAAGCCGCCAAAGAAACCATCGACGCAACGGGTCTGTGGATCACACCTGGCTTTGTCGATTTGCACACCCACTACGACGGTCAAGTGACTTGGGACGAATGTTTCACACCCAGCATTTATCATGGCGTCACCACAGTGGTTTTGGGCAATTGTGGCGTTGGCTTTGCGCCCAAACGCCCTGGCGCAGAAAACGATTTGGTCAAGCTGATGGAAGGCGTCGAAGACATTCCTGGCGCGGCCTTGCACGAGGGCATTGTGTGGAACTGGGAAAGTTTTCCAGAGTACATGAATGCTTTGGCCGCGACCCCTCACAGCCTCGATTTTCTGGTGCAAGTACCGCACGATCCGCTGCGCATGTACGTCATGAAAGAGCGCGCGTTAGCCCATGAAGTGGCCACGCCG
>JBEDKQ010000179.1:0-3376 GCA_041172085.1 Pseudomonadota bacterium
AGTATTGGTCAGAACCACTTTGCGTTTTGACCAACAATTGAACACACGCATCTTGAAAGCTTGCTTTGATTCGCGCCGTAAAGGCTCAGAAGAAAAAGCACAGACGGTGTTCAATGATTTGACCAGCATGCGTCAACTTGTTTCAAGTCAAAGTTTTTTCACTGTCTTTGACATTCCCTGGACACCCGTTTACCTGGCCGTTTTGTTCATGATGCATCCTGTTTTGGGATGGACGGGATTGGTCTTTATGGTTTTGTTTGGCACCTTGGCCTATTTGAGCAACAAGTGGACAGAAGCGCCGTTTGAGCAAGCCATGGATGCCGCACAAGTGGCCAACACCTACGTGCGCACAAGTGGCCAACACCTACGTGGGTGCCAAACTGAAGAACGCAGAAATTGTGGAGTCTTTGGGCATGCTTTCCAGTTTGCGTGCGCGATGGTTGCGTTTGTATGTAGGTCACTTGAAAATTCACACGCACTCACAAGAAAACATGCACAAAGTGCAGATGCTGAGCAAATTGGTTCGTCAGTGCCAACAATCAGTGGTGCTGGCTGTTGGCGCTTATTTGGTTATTCAGGGCGAATTGTCTTCTGGTGCCATGGTGGCCTCCAACATGCTGATGTCTAACGCATTGAGGCCCATCGACATGTTGGTGTCCAGTTGGAAAATGTTCATGCAAGCCAAGACATCTTACTTGCGCGTAGAGAAGATGCTTGTTGAATTTCCCTTGTTACAAAACCCAATGCAGCCCAAAGATTTGAAGGGCCCCATGCAATGGCGCAATGTGGGTACGGTAGTGCCTGGCAGAGCAGAGCCTATTTTGGAAGGCTTGAACGCAGAATTCAAAGAGGGCCAAGTGATTGCCATTGCTGGGCACTCGGGTGCCGGCAAGACAACTTTGTTGCGATGCATCTTAGGCATTTCCCAGGGCGCAACTGGACAAGTCCGTTTGAATGGACAAGACATTACCCAATTGGAGCGCGACGCTTTGGGCGCTCATATAGGCTACATGCCACAAGACATCGAATTGATGGAAGGCACCATAGCCGACAACATTGCGCGTTTTGGTGAAGTGAATTCAGACGCCGTAATTGAGGCTGCGCAAAAGGTGGGAATCCATCAAATGATTCTGCGCATGCCAAAAGGTTATGACACCAGCATTGGTGAAGCAGGCGGATTTTTGTCGGGTGGACAACGCCAACGACTGGCGCTGGCCAGAGCCATTTATGGCAACCCACAATTGTTGGTGCTCGATGAGCCCAATGCCAACATGGATGAACAAGGCACCACCGCTTTGGTAACCACCTTGAATTTGATGAAGTCTGCTGGCGCGCTGGTGTTTATGGTGGCGCACGATAGAAATTTATTGGCTACTGCCGACCGACTGGTGGTGCTGGCCAAAGGAAAAATGTTGCACAACGAAGCGCTGAACCCTGAGCCAGCCTTGTTGCCTGCAACTTAAGGAAAATGATGATGACTCAGCCTACAAGCCCTGTTCAAACCTCTTCGCCAGATTGGGTGGAAGAAGTTGTGGACACCCAAAAGCCTATTCGAATAGGTGCTGCCGTTTTGGTGGTGGGATTTGGTGCGTTTCTTTTGTGGGCAGGTTTTGCGCCACTTGCACAGGGTGTGCCCGCAACAGGCACCGTCGCAATCGAAACTCGTAAAAAAACCATCCAGCATCCTACCGGTGGTGTGGTCAAGGAAGTGTTGGTTAAGGAAGGTCAGTGGGTTAAAGAAGGCGAAGTACTGATAGAAGTGAGCGATACCCAAGCGCGCGCCAACAACGAAACCATTCGCCAAGCCTATCTGAGCCAACGTGCCGTAGAAGCACGATTAGAGGCTGAGCTTAACAATGCCAGCAGTATTCGTTTTGGCTCTGACATTGAGAAAAACAAAACAGACTCGTATGCACTACAAGTGATGTTGACGCAGCAAAACTTGTTTGCCGCAAGGCGTGCTTCTTTTGTGGCAGAAGTATCGGCCATTGAACAAAGCATACAAGCACTGAAAGACCAACTGTGGGGTGTGGATCAATCTATAGCGAACAGATTGGTACAAATTCAGCTGCAAGAAAAACATTTGAAGTCCATTAAGACCTTGGCGGAAGAGGGCTATGCGCCCAAGAACCAAGTGTTGCAAATGGAGCAAACACAAACCGAATTAAAAACGGCGCTGTCTGATTTGAAGTCGAACCAAGCCCGCTTGAGCAGATCAATTGAAGAGTCGCAGTTTCGCCTAGCGCAGCGAAAACAGGACTACATCAAAGACGTGATGGGCCAATTGGCTGAAGTCAAAAAAGAAGTGCAAGCTGGTAAAGAGCGTTTGACCACTGCCAGCGAAGAATTGGCGCGTACACAAATTAAATCGCCGGTGGATGGCCAGGTTGTTGGACTGAGCATTAGCGCTACTGGTGGCGTGGTGATGGCGGGCCAGAAATTGATGGACGTGGTGCCCAAGAGCGAGGCCCTGCTGATTGACGCCAAAGTACAGCCGCACATCATTGACAAAGTTCACACTGGAATGGATGTGTCGGTGCGCTTTAATACCTTTGCAAATACACCGCAATTGGTAGTGCCTGGGAAGTTGGTGGCACTGACCTCTGATGTGATTACAGACCCTGCTGCAGGCATGGGTAGCGTGAACAGTTATTACTTAGGGCGCGTTGAAATTACCGCTGAAGGATTAAAGATATTGGGTAACAGAGCGTTGCAACCTGGCATGCCTACCGAGGTATTGTTCAAAGTGGGCGAGCGGACGTTGTTGCAGTACATCATGTATCCGTTGACAAAGCGGATTGCGGCTTCTTTGAAGGAAGAGTGATGCGCATTCAACTGATTCAAAATTTAATTTGCATACTCATCACTAGCGTTTCTCTAAACGCGCAGGGGGTAACCCTTTCGGAAGCGATTAAAAGTGCAATGAGTGTTGACCCGACTTTGCGAGCAAGTAAGTTAAATTTGCTTGCAGCAGAAGAAAATATTGCTATGGCTCGTTCTCGATTATTGCCACAAGTATCCTTGCAAGGAACTACAAGTCAACTTACTCAAACAACTTCTCAAGAAGTTACTGGTGGAGCCGACATTTCCAGAAGTTTTACAGGTCCTACAGCTAACCACCAAATAGTAATTCGACAAGCATTATTTCGCCCAAAAGAATTTTCTAATTTGAATCTGATCGAACTGCAAAATGAATTAATTAAAATTAAATACGAACAAGATATTGAAGATTTGAGATCACGTGTAATTAACGCATGGATAGACTTATTAGGTTCAAACAAGATTGTTCAAATTAATGAAAAACCTTTAAAGCTAATTGAGAAATCTGTTGCGCAAGAAAAAGCAAAGTATTTAAATGGTGATAGTACTAATGATG
>JBEDKQ010000180.1:0-6459 GCA_041172085.1 Pseudomonadota bacterium
TGGGTACCGATGGTTTTGGTCGCAGCGATTTCCGCAGCAAATTGCGCGAGCACTTTGAAATCAACCGCCATTACATCGTTGTGGCCGCACTCAAAGCATTGAGTGAAGAGGGCGCAGTGCCAGTTGCAAAAGTTGCAGAAGCTTTGAAGCAATATGGCATCAAGACCGACAAGGTCAATCCTTTGTACGCTTGATCAAAAAAATTTGGAGACACACATGGCATTGGTAGAAGTCAAAGTTCCAGACATCGGTGATTTCGATGAAGTGGCGGTCATTGAGCTGTTGGTCAAGGTGGGAGACAGTGATTTCGATGAAGTGGCGGTCATTGAGCTGTTGGTCAAGGTGGGAGACACCGTGAAGGCCGAACAGTCCTTGATCACCGTTGAATCCGACAAAGCGTCGATGGAAATTCCATCCTCAACGGCAGGCGTGGTGAAAGAATTGCGCGTGAAGTTGGGCGACAAAGTAAAAGAAGGTTCCGTGGTGTTGATGGTAGAAGCCAGTGGTGCGGCTGCATCACCCGCAAGTGCACCCGCAAGTGCACCCGCTACCGTTCCTGCTGCAGCGCCAGTCGCAGCGGCCCCAGCAGCAGCGACTGCTGTAGCGGCTACTGCTTCTATTGCAAGCGGGCCTGTTGAAGTTCGCGTACCCGATATCGGCGATTTCAAAGATGTGGCCGTCATTGAAATTTTCGTCAAGCCCGGTGATGCCATCAAGATGGAGCAATCGCTCATCACGGTGGAGTCGGACAAAGCTGCGATGGAGATTCCATCTTCTGCTGCCGGCGACTTAAAAGAGCTCAAAGTCAAGGTGGGTGACAAAGTCAACATTGGTGACTTGTTGGCTATTTTGGAAGGCAGTGTTGTGGCTGCAGCACCTGCTGCTGTTTCTGCTGTTGCCGCTAGTTCAGCTGCACCTGTGGCTGCCGCAGTTTCAGCGCCTGTCGCTGAACCAGACACAACAGCAGCCGCAGTTTCTGCACCAGCACACAATCCTGGCGCATCCACTTTAGGCTTGCCCCACGCATCGCCATCCGTGCGCAAATTCGCACGAGAATTGGGTGTGCCTTTGGAAGAAGTCAAAGGCAATGGTCCTAAGGGGCGTATTACGCAAGACGACGTACAAGCATTCACAAAAGCAGTGATGGCGGGCGCCACGCAAACCAAAGCGCAAGCGGCCAAAGCGCCTGCTGGTGGTGATGGCGCTGCATTGGGATTGATCCCATGGCCGAAGGTTGACTTCGCCAAGTTTGGTCCCATTGAGCGCAAAGAAATGGGCCGGATCAAGAAGATCAGTGGCGCCAACTTGTTGCGCAATGCCATCATGATTCCTGCGGTGACCAACCACGACGATGCCGACATTACAGAGTTGGAAGCCTTCCGTGTGTCGACCAACAAAGAGAACGAAAAGTCTGGCGTCAAAGTGACCATGCTGGCTTTCTTGATCAAAGCTTGCGTGGCTGCACTTAAGAAATACCCCGAGTTCAACAGCTCCTTGGACGGTGACGCGTTGGTCTACAAAAACTACTGGCACATTGGCTTTGCTGCCGATACGCCCAATGGTTTGATGGTTCCTGTGATCAAAGACGCCGACAAAAAAGGCATCTTGCAAATCAGCCAAGAAATGGGTGAGTTGGCCAAGAAGGCGCGTGATGGCAAATTGAGCCCTGCTGAAATGACGGGCGCTACCTTCACCATCTCCAGTTTGGGTGGCATTGGCGGCAAATATTTCACCCCCATCATCAATGCGCCTGAAGTGGCTATTTTGGGTGTTTGCAAAAGCACGCACGAACCTGTTTGGGATGGCAAGCAATTTGTGCCGCGCTTGATGTTGCCTTTGTCATTGACATGGGATCACCGTGTGATTGACGGCGCAGCAGCAGCTCGCTTCAATGCGTACTTGGGTCAAATCCTTGGCGACTTCCGCCGTGTCTTGCTTTAAGAGGCTGAACCATGGCATTAGTTGATATCAAAGTACCTGACATTGGTGACTTCGACGAAGTTGCGGTCATTGAACTGCTGGTCAAGGTGGGTGATTCCGTGAAGGCGGAGCAGTCCCTCATTACCGTTGAGTCTGACTAAAACAAGGCTCTGTCGTGTTGGTTCTCGAAGGCGAAGCTTCGACTTCAGTGGCCAGCAACTCACCAGTTGCAGCAAATGCTCAAGTCAGCGATCCTGCTGCCAAAGTGGCAAAGGCTGCCGCGGCGCCTGTTGCCGTCAGTGTTCCTAACGCCTCCTCTTACAGTGGCGCTGTCGATATTGAATGCGATTTGCTTGTGTTGGGTGCCGGACCTGGTGGTTACTCGGCTGCGTTTCGGGCAGCCGACTTAGGCCTCAAAGTGGTTATCGTTGAGCGTTATGCCACTCTAGGCGGTGTGTGCTTGAACGTGGGTTGCATTCCCTCTAAAGCCTTGTTGCACGTGGCTGCCGTCATGGACGAAGTTAGCCACATGGCCGACTTGGGCGTTGACTTTGGTGCACCCAAGGTTGACATTGCCAAGCTTCGAACACACAAAGAAAAAGTGATTGGCAAATTAACGGGTGGTTTGGCTGCCATGGCCAAGATGCGCAAAGTGACCACGGTGCGGGGCGTTGGCGAATTCGTCAGTGCCAACCACGTCGCAGTGGAAGAAACCACTGGCACAGGTCAAGAAAAAACGGGTGCGAAAAAAGTCGTGGCTTTTAAAAACTGCATCATTGCTGCGGGCAGTCAAGCGGTTCGTTTGCCTTTCATGCCCAACGATCCGCGTGTGGTGGACAGCACCGGTGCACTGGCACTCAAAGAAGTACCCAAACGCATGTTGATTTTGGGCGGCGGCATCATTGGTTTGGAAATGGGCACCGTTTACAGCACCTTGGGCGCACGCCTTGACGTGGTCGAAATGATGGATGGTTTGATGCAAGGCGCTGACCGAGACTTGGTCAAAGTTTGGCAAAAAATGAATGCCCATCGATTTGACAACATCATGCTCAAAACAAAAACTGTGGGCGCTAAAGCAACTGACGCGGGCATAGAAGTCACGTTTGAATCCGCAGAAGAGGGCGTTGCCGCACCAGCACCCCAAGTCTATGATTTGGTTTTGCAAGCTGTGGGCCGAACCCCCAACGGTAAAAAGATTGCCGCAGACAAAGCAGGCGTGAGTGTCACCGATCGGGGCTTCATCCCTGTTGACATACAAATGCGCACCAATGTGCCCCACATTTTTGCAATTGGCGACATCGTGGGCCAGCCCATGTTGGCACACAAGGCTGTGCACGAAGCACACGTGGCGGCTGAAGTGATTGCTGGCGAAATTCAAGGCAACAAAGAATTGGCTGCCAGTGCTTTCAATGCACGCGTCATTCCCAGTGTGGCCTACACCGATCCCGAAGTGGCATGGGTTGGACTGACCGAAGATCAAGCCAAAGCACAGGGCATCAAAGTCAAGAAGGGCTTGTTTCCGTGGACTGCGTCTGGACGCGCTATTGCCAATGGACGTGATGAAGGTGTTACCAAGTTGTTGTTCGATGATTCACCCGAGGCCCACGGTCACGGCAAGATTTTGGGCGGCGGCATGGTCGGCACCCATGCGGGCGACATGATTGGCGAGATTGCACTGGCCATTGAAATGGGTGCAGATGCAGTGGACATTGGTAAAACAATTCACCCGCACCCAACACTGGGTGAAAGCATTGGCATGGCCGCTGAAGTAGCGCATGGCAGCTGTACCGATTTGCCACCTTCGAAGAAATGAGCAGACTTTTTTAAAGAAGAAACCGCCCAAGGGCGGTTTCTTTGATGGGGTTAGCTCGTCTCTATGATCCTTCGGCTTGAAGCTTGTCAGACTTTACGCGCCTAGCGCCATTGAATCTTTTTTGCCAATACGCCTCACGCATGTCGTCCACTCTGACCGATTTGCCAGGCCGGGGCGCGTGGATGAACTTGCCGTCGCCGACATAAATACCCACATGGCTAAAGGTTCGTTTCATGGTGTTGAAGAACACCAAATCGCCGGGTTTGAGTTCACTTCGGTTGATTTCTTCTGTTACCTTGGCTTGCTCCTCAGCCCTTCGTGGAAGAACCAAGCCTACTGACTTTTCAAACATGTGCCTTACAAAACCACTGCAATCAAAGCCTTTTTCCTCGGTAGTGCCACCTCGTTTGTAGGGCACACCCAATAGACTCATGGCCTGAATGACCAGCTCTGAAGCGCGACTGCCAAAGGTGTTGCGGGCCGACTGCAAAGGGCCACCCAATTGATTGCTAATTTGTTGGGTCAGTTGATCGGTGATTTGTGTCACCAAGCCACGCTCCTTGATCAGCCGCTCAAGTTCATCCTCAGCGGGCGCTGCCAACGCTGCCGTTGTGATGAAGAGGAGTCCACATAGAATCAATCGCATAACTTGGCAGTTTAATGCCATCTCTTCGTGAATCACAAGCTAAAAAGCTGTGCAGATGACGGAGAATATTAAATAATTAGTATCAAGGTCCTCAAATGTTGCTTGAAGTTGAATCCTCCCAATTGGTTTTGGTCGATTACCAGTTGAAATTGATGCCCGCCATGAAAGATGCTGCAGCAGTCTGGCAGCGCGCAGAGGTACTGGCTCGAACTGCCAAATTGTTAAGGGTTCCTGTTTGGGCAACTGAGCAAAATCCTTCTGGTTTAGGAGAAACCTCGCCAGAGATCCGCCAACATTGCCAAAAGGTCTTGGCCAAAATGGCATTCAGTGCAGTGGAGGAGGGCTTGGGCGAATGGTTAAGCCCCCCGGTACCAGCCGTGCCAAAGGGCAATGCTCGCAGCTTGCCCCGACATTTGCAAAAACCACCCGAACCTGAAAATGGCCCTTCTGTGGTCATTGCTGGCTGCGAGGCCCATGTATGTCTATTGCAAACTGCCCTTGACTTGCTGGAAGACGAATTTGAAGTTTGGGTGGTGACGGATGCCTGCGCTTCCAGAACTGACCGCGATCGGGATGCCGCTTTTGACCGTTTGGCGGTGCCGGCGCTGAACTCTTGACCACAGAAATGGTCTTGTTTGAATGGTTGCGTTCTGCCGAAAATCCAGACTTTAAACAAGTGCAGTCTTGGATCAAGGCCTTGGCTTAAGTAACACCTTGTGTGCATGGCGAGAGAGGTGTGACTTGAGTCAGTTTATTGCAAGTCCCTCATGAATAATTATGAATTCAGAAGGCGAGCCCCTTTGGCATGATGATTTGGCATGGCTCGCCCTTGTCCACTGCAGTTGGATGCAATGGATGGCCGGATTACAGCTTTAGGAGACACCATGGGTCAATATGCAGACTTCCACCAGCGTTCCATTCAAGATCGTGATGCCTTTTGGGCTGAACAGGCCAAGCAGATTGATTGGCACAAGGCACCGCAAGAAATTTGCGATTACAGCAATCCACCCTTTGCCAAATGGTTCAAGGGCGGCGAAACAAACCTTTGTCATAACGCAATTGATCGACATTTGAAAGACCGTGGCGATCAGCCTGCATTGATCTTCGTCTCTACCGAAACAGGTCAAGAGGTAACCTACACCTACAGGCAATTGCATGCCGAGGTGCAACGCATGGCTGCATCTCTGTTGTCATTGGGAGTGGAAAAAGGCGATCGCGTCTTAATTTACATGCCCATGATTGCAGAAGCATCCTTTGCCATGTTGGCATGTGCACGCATTGGTGCCATCCACTCTGTGGTGTTTGGTGGCTTCGCTTCTGGCTCTTTGGCCACGCGCATTGAAGATGCCAGTCCCAAAGTCATTGTGAGTGCCGATGCAGGTTCACGTGGCGGCAAGGTTGTGGAATACAAACCTTTGTTGGATGAAGCCATTCGCTTGTCAGCACACAAACCAGACGCCGTGCTGTTAATTGACCGTGGCTTGGCAAAGATGGACATGTCTGAGGGCCGCGATGTACTGTGGTCACACTTGCGCGAAAAACACTTGAACAATGTGGTGCCCTGCGAATGGGTAGATGCCACACATCCAAGCTACACCTTGTACACCTCGGGCACCACAGGCAAACCCAAGGGCGTGCAGCGTGACACAGGTGGCTACACAGTAGCCTTGGCCTCTAGCATTCCCAACATTTTTTGCGGCCAACCTGGCGAAACATTCTTTTGTACCAGCGACATTGGTTGGGTGGTGGGTCACAGTTACATCATCTACGGCCCGCTCATTGGCGGCATGGCCACCATTTTGTACGAAGGCCTGCCTACACGCCCAGATGGCGGAATATGGTGGAGCTTGGTTGAGAAATACAAAGTGACCGTGATGTTCAGCGCGCCTACAGCCATTCGCGTTCTGAAGAAACAAGATCCCGCATTGCTCAGCAAATACGATTTGTCCAGCTTGAAAGCTTTGTTTTTGGCAGGTGAACCCTTGGATGAACCTACAGCAAAATGGATTTCAGAAGGTCTGGGCAAACCCATCATCGACAACTACTGGCAAACCGAAACGGGATGGCCCATCTTGACGGT
>JBEDKQ010000181.1:0-3523 GCA_041172085.1 Pseudomonadota bacterium
CCTTTGTACACCACGGTACGGCTGGACATGCTGGGGATGTAGTACTCGTTGCTGTGCTTCAGCTTGAGATTTTGAATGGCGGCACTGGCTGTTTTGCGAATGACGTACAGCTTGCGCTCGAGGGCATCTTGAACAATCACATCGGCACCACGGCCAATGAAGATCTGCTTCAAGACAGGCTCTTTTTCGCGCACGGTTGGCGACATGGGCATGTCACGGTTCACCGGCACATCGCGCCAGCCCAACAACACCTGACCTTCGGCTTTAACAGCGCGCTCAAGTTCTTGTTCGCATGCCATGCGTGAAGCGTGCTCTTTAGGCAAGAACACCATACCCACACCGTACTCACCTTGCGCAGGCAAGGTCACGCCTTGCTTTGCCATCTCTTCTCTATAAAGAGCGTCTGGCAACTGGATCAAGATACCAGCGCCGTCACCCATCAACTTAGAATCTTCAGAGCTTGCGTCACGATGGCGTGCGTTTTGGCGCCTTTAATATGGGCCACAAAGCCCACACCACAAGCATCGTGCTCTTGTGTGGGGTCATACAGACCCGTTTGTTGCAAAGATGATTTTTCGGCAGCCGAAGTCATGGCGCACTCCTAAAGATATTTCGCGGGAAAGAGAGCAGTTTTCTCAAAATCCAATTAATTGGGGACAGATCAAAATTGAGTTAAAAAGAATTCATATTGGTGAGATTGATCACCTGTTTACGGCTTCAAAGTGGTTTTTTGAAGGGTCTGCCCGCCTTTTTTGGCAGGATGGGCGTCTGAGTTGTCTTCTGTAAAGACTTTAAAAACTCGGGTCGACCCACGACTCGACTCTTCAAAACTGACTCAGTAAGGTCTTTTTGGATGGAAGCCGAAAGCCCGCCCGCCACAAATTCTGCATAAGCAGCTTCTCTGGAAAAAGGTGTGTTTCCCAAGCCCCAATAAAGTGCATGCGGCGTCACCAATTTGTCGATTTTTTGACCAATCAGGTGCTTGTAACTGGACCAATTGAAATCTTCAGCCGACTCTGTCAGCCCTGCCCTGACGGGATTCAAATCAATGTAGGCCATGCAAGTCAAAAGATAGGCTTCCGAATCGACCACCGAGGATTTGTAACGCCCCTCCCACAATGTGCCACTCCGTTTGTGGCGTTGATTAAAGTAACGCACATAAGTTCTGCCAACCGCCTGCATCATCAAGGACATGGCCTCATCGCTGGGCGGCGTGAGCAACATGTGAAAGTGGTTGTCGAGCAACACATAAGCATTCACAGCCACTTTGTGGCGCTGCGACTCTTCTAGCCAAAGGCTGTAAAGCATCTTGCGATCGGCCTCGTCCAACACGATGGGCTGGCGATTGTTCCCCCGCTGAATGACGTGATGCGGGTAACCAGGAAGGGCTAAACGAGGATGACGAGCCATGCCTGAATGCTAACCCGAAAGAAATTAATGGTGATCTGACACGATTAAGGGTAACGCGCTGCAAGGGATTCGGTGAGACCAAATTCGGCCAAGAGGGCTTGGAGGCGGTCGGCGGCACCGGCTTTTGCGCGGCCAGTGTAACGGGCCAGGATGAGTTCGTTTTTCATGCTGTGCTCCCAGCCCACCAGTTCGGTGACCGTGACGGTATAGCCTTTGGACTCTAGATACAAGCAGCGCAACACATTGGTCAGTTGGCTGCCAATTTCGCGGGTGTGCAGGGGGTGGCGCCACAGCTCGGCCAAAGGCGTGCGAGACAAATTCAGGGCTTTGTTTTGGCGCAGCTTGGCGGCAACTTCGGCTTGGCAACAGGGTACCAAGACCATGGCGCGGGCTTTTTTGAGCAAGCCAAAGGCAATCGCGTCGTCGGTAGCAGTGTCGCAAGCATGCAAGGCGGTGACCACATCGATTTGCGCGGGCATTTGATCAGACTGCGATGACTCGGCCACCGAGGTGTTCAAAAAGACCATGCGCTTGAAATCCAAGCGCTGAGCCAACGCACGAGAAGCCTCGACCAATTCGGCTCGAGTTTCAATGCCATAAATGTGACCCTCAGACAATGCCTTGAAAAACAAGTCGTAGACGATGAAGCCCAAATACGACTTGCCAGCGCCATGATCGGCCAAGGTCAGGCCCAGGGCGTCATGCGCTGAAGTCTCCTCGGCCAACTCCTTCAGAATCTTTTCAATGAACTGATACAGATGCAAAACCTGCTTGAGTTTTCGGCGCGAGTCTTGGTTCAGCTTGCCTTCTCGCGTCAGGATGTGCAACTCTTTGAGCAACTCGATCGATTGCCCAGGACGCAAATCGAGGTCTAACGGTTTAGCAACATCGAGCTTGGTCTTGTTATTTTTCATCGTTGTCATTCTGAGCCAATGAAGGCCCCACGTTCAAGTCTTGCCATCCCTTCAAACCCAATCGGTTCATGGTGGCCATGTTGGCTTCAAAAATATCTTCAGCGTCCGGAAACGCAGCCACCGCGCGGTCAATGCTGGCTTCACGAATCAAATGCAAAGTGGGGTACGGCGACCGGTTGGTGAAGTTGGTGATGTCGTCTTCATCGGTGCCCGCAAATTGGTACTTCGGATGGAAGCTGGCAATTTGAATCACACCCTCTAAATCGAGCGCCACCAAACAATCGTCGGCCACGTTCAAGAAATCGTTGTAATCGTAAAAGTCGTGCAACAAATTCTGGATGACCAAAACGGTGGTGTCGCGCACCGACGCATCAAGCGATACCAAGTCGCGCAACTCGCGCAGCAAATCGTCACGCAAAGTTTCCAAATTTTCAGCATCACTCACCACACAGTGCACCTGCCCTTTGACATACACCGACTTGGCAAACGGGCACAAATTCAAGCCGATGACCGCACGCTCTAACCAACGCAAGGTGTCTTGAACCATCACGTCCGCAGTGACTTGTTTCATACAGAATCCTTTGGAGAATTCAAGGCATTGGCAATCAAGAACGACAAGATCCACCCCCCCACGCAGCACAAACCTGTGGCGGCCCATGTCCACTGCCAGCCACCTACTTGCGAGGCCAACCAGGCCACAGTGGGCGGCCCTGCAAACTGCCCTGCCGCAGAGCCTTGCTGCATCCAACCTACGGTGGTTGACACATTGCGCTCATGCGGCGCCAAGCGCACAGCCAGTGAAAACAAAGTACCGGGCACCAGGCCACCACAAGCAGAAAACAACAAGACACCCGCGTAGCGCACCCAAGGTACGGCAGAAGTCCAGTTGGAAAATGCCAAAAAAGAACCCAAGGCCATGGCACCAAATCCCAAACTCAGCAACACACTGGGATGAAGACCTCTTTGCAACAAACGCCCAGAAGACATGTTGCCA
Organism: Pseudomonadota bacterium; assembly: GCA_041172085.1. GTDB lineage: Bacteria > Pseudomonadota > Gammaproteobacteria > Burkholderiales > Burkholderiaceae_C > Limnohabitans_A. The sequence continues at coordinate 3,319 of JBEDKQ010000181.1, forward strand.
GCCATGTTGACTGCAGCTGCAATGGCCGTGAGCACCCCCAGGGTAACGCCGGCCAAGCCTGCTTGCGTGTAGATCGATGGCAAGAAACCCACCACAGCCAACCATTGCCCCGAATACATGGCAAAGCTCAGGGCCACCAGCCAAGGACCCGATGCCGTCAATGTTTCTCGCAGCCTTTGTGGCCAGGCAATTTGCAAGGTGGAAG
>JBEDKQ010000182.1:0-3035 GCA_041172085.1 Pseudomonadota bacterium
GCCAATGGCAGCACGATTGGATTTCTGGCAGAGACCCTGGAGCAGGTTCACGCATTCCATGCAGCTGGCATTGCCAACGGCGGCACCACTTGTGAAGATCCACCAGGACCCCGCGAAGGCTCATTTGGTGCTTTGAACCTGGCCTATCTGCGCGATCCAACGGGCAACAAGATTTGCGTGTTGCACCGCCCAGTCAAGCCAGCCTAATTTAAATTTTGACGGTGTAATTCAAGGCCATTCGGCCACCGTCTACCGTGATCACTTCGCCAGTGATGTAACTTGCTGCGTCGCTGGCCAAGAAAGCTACCACGTGGGCCACCTCAGATGGATTGCCTAATCGCTTCATCGGTGTGCGGCCAAGTATTTTGTTGCGAGCCTCGTCGCTTGTTAGAACTGCCTTGCTTGCCAACTCGGTGGCTATTGTGCCCGGGGCTACAGCATTGACCCGAATACCGTCATCGGCCAATGCCAGAGCCATGGCACGGGTCAATTGATTGAGGCCGCCTTTGCTGACGTTGTATGAGGCAATTTCTGGTATGGCCAATACACCGTTGACAGAACTCATGTGAACAATGGCTCCCCCGCTTTTTTCTTTCATGACGCGCGCTACAGCTTGCCCCATTAAAAATGCGCCTCTTAAATTGACCCGCAAGACTTCGTCAAAATCGGCTTCGGTCACGTCTAAAAATGGTGCGGCCTTGAAGATGCCAGCGTTACTAACCAAAACATCAATTCGACCAAAACGCTCAAGCACTTGAGCGATCAATGCGTCGACCTCTACTTTGTGGCCAATGTCGCTGGCAATGAAGAGAACTTCGTGGCCTTTTTGTTGCAATTGCGATTGAAGAGATTCGCCCCGTTCCTTGTGTACATCAACAAAGATGACTCTTGCGCCTTGTTCCAAAAATAGACGTACACAAGCTTCTCCAATGCCTTGGGCGCCCCCCGTGATCAGGCACACTTTTTTGTCTAGGCCATAAGAAATTTTGTTCATGCTTGCCATGTTCCTTCGTTAGTTTTCCAGTCTAGCGCAAGGGCTAGCAGCGCAGTCGCCCAGAAAATCATGTCGCCATTGCGCGCACTGCTTGATTACAAATATTTCGTCGGTGTTTTCCCTTGCGTGATGAACTTAAAGCTTCACAAAAGAGCTTATTTTTTCGTAAGTTAGATGTCAGAAAACTTGATTTCTCCAATGAGGAGCTTGCGCTGAAGCACTGTCAATTTAAATTTACTCATTTTAAAAAAGGGCTTTCTTTTGATTAGGCAGAGAAGACGCTAATTCCTAGAATCCGCCAAATTCATTTGACTCAAGTCAAGAAAGTTTTATGTTGCTAGCTGTTGTCATTGCCAAAAGTTTGATTGAGCTTTCTCTCATGTTCATCGTCGGGCGATTCCTATTGGGATTGTTGGCGGGGTCCAATCGAGACAACAATGTTTTCTGGCAGTTGCTGGATGTCGCCTCCAAGCCCGCACTGTGGATCACTCGCAAGATCAGTCCCAAACTCATCTTGGATCAGCACATTCCTTTGGCCACCAGCAGCTGGCTCATCATTGCTTGGGTGGTGATGGTCCAAATGAAAATTGAGATGTGCTTAGAGATGGGAATCGCAGCATGTCAGTGAACACCCATCTTGCCGCCGGCAACACCCACACGTCCAGCCGCAGCCGATGCGTGTGGTTGAAGTTCAAGGCCAAGACCTTGCTGGTATTTGGCTTGCGAGCCAAAGCTTACGAAGTCTTTGAAGAAATTCTTTTGCACCAGCCCACCGATGTTTTGGCTCTCAACAGTCTGGGTTTCGAAGACTTGAACAATCGCCATTTTCAACAGGCCCTGAATTACTTTGAGCGTGCCTTAGTGCAAACACCCAACAACGCCAACGCGCATTTCAATGTCGGATTTGTGTGTGATGAGCTTGGGCGCAGCCAAGAAGCCGAAGTGGCATTCAGAGCAGCCATAGACATCGATTCAAAAATGGACCGCGCTTGGTATGGCTTGGGCTTGGTTCTGGTGCGTCAGCGAAAGTTTGAAGAATCTTTGCAGGCCTTCAAGCGCAACACTGAATTGCAGGCTATGAGCCCTTATGCCTGGTACCAAATGGCACGGGTTCACATGGAACTGAACCAGCCAGACAAAGCTCTAGAGGTGATGCGACATCTGAAAGGTTTCGAGCCCAAAGTGGCAGCGCAGTTAGAGAGAGAAACAGGTTTGAAAATAGATCAACCTGCCTGAAATTAGAAGCCACACATGCTGGCTTTATAAGTCGAGTGAGAGAGTCGGTATTTTTAACAAAAAAGGAGATGACGATGCAGCTTACGGAAAGGCACCAGGAATACTGGGGCAAGAATTTAAGGATCACGGGGCTTTTGCTGGCCTTGTGGTTCTTTGTAACCTTCGTGCTTTTGTATTTCGCCCGCGATTTAACCTTCAGTTTTTTTGGATGGCCATTTTCGTTTTGGGTTGCTGCCCAAGGTGCATTGATCGTCTATTGCCTGATCATTTGGTATTACGCACGCTACATGAACAACCTTGACAAAGAATACGGCGTTGCTGAAGGAGAAGCGTCATGAGCGTTTTTGGCGGAGAAGGCCAATCCCAAGGCCAGTTTCAGAAATCTCTGAACAAAGTTTTTATCTTTTACGGCGCTGGCTTTGCAGCCTTTGTCATTGCCCTTGCATTCCTAGAACAACTGGGCATGCCTAAGGAGTACATTGGTTATGCCTTCTTGGCTGCCACAGTGCTTTTGTACGGGGGTATTGGTGTGATGAGTCGCACCAACGATGCAGCTGAATACTATGTGGCCGGACGGCGTGTGCCCGCCATCTACAACGGTATGGCTACGGGCTCTGACTGGATGTCAGCAGCGTCCTTCATTGGTATGGCGGGCACGTTGTACCTCACAGGTTATGGCGGTTTGGCCTTCATTTTGGGATGGACAGGTGGCTACTGCTTGGTGGCCTTGTTCTTGGCGCCTTACCTGCGTAAGTTTGGCCAGTTCACCATTCCAGACTTTTTGGGTGCTCGCTACGGCGGCAAC
>JBEDKQ010000183.1:0-3013 GCA_041172085.1 Pseudomonadota bacterium
GTCAGTGCGCCTTGTGCCAGCGCATAAATTTCACCATCAACACCGCGCAAACTGCTCAACAGCAAAGTTCCGCCGCGCAAGTTGCTGGCTTTGCCGATGGCTGACACATTGATGTCAATTTTTTGACCTGGCTTGGCAAAGCCAGGCAATTCTGCGGTCACCATGACCGCGGCAACGTTTTTAATGTCGAGCTTGCCCGAGCTGGTGGCTGTTTCAAAGTCTGACAAAGGGCCTTCCATGCTGACGCCAAGGCGATTGAGCAAGGTCTTCATACTTTGGGCTGTGAACGACACATCGGCACCATCACCTGTTCCTTGCAAGCCCACCACCAAGCCGTAACCAATCAGCTGGTTGGAGCGCATGGCCGCAACGGTGGTTAGGTCTTTGATGCGGTCAGCCGATGCATTGGAGCAAGCAAGCGTTAACACCAATGCCAATATTGTCCAAGGTGCAGTCCACATGTTTGAGAGTTTTGTCATGATCAGAGTTGCCTGTAATGAGGGTGGCCAAATTAGAAAGGCCAGATTTTCAGCAACGCACTGGTGCCCCAGCCGGCCTTTGTGGCATTGGCCAAATCGCCCGTGCCGCGATAGGCAATTTGAGCGTTGGCCAGTCGACGAGATTGAACCGTGTTGTTGGGGGCCACATCGTCTGGGCGAATGATGCCTGCGACCTGAATCACTTCGGTGCCTTCGGTCAGTGCCAATTGTTTTTCGCCGCGCAACACCAAGTTGCCATTGGGCATAACTTCAACAACGGCCACGGCCACAGAACCACTCAAGCTGGCTTGCTGATCTGCAGCGCCCGTGCCCTTGTTGGAAACAGAGCCACCGGTGAGGTTGATGCCTTTCATGAAGCCGCCCAAACCTGCGCCATAGTTTTGCAAACCTTGGGGTACCAAGGTATTGGACGAGTCACGTGTGATGGTGCCGTTTTGCGTGCGTGCTGCTTGTGTCGACTCGTTCAGCAAGACTGTGATCACATCGCCAACTTGAAAATTACGGCCTTTGCCAAACCAACTGTCGCTTTGACGGCCAACGTAAATGGCGCCTGTTGCAAGCGTCTCGCGGGCATTGGGTGTTGGATAAACGGGCTCGAACTGAGGCGAGTGCGTCATGGCCTGTGGCGACGTGACGCTTGTGCAAGCGCTCATGCTCAAAGCCAACATGGCGGTGCTCAGCAACGCCAAACTGCGGCCTAACAAGCAGACAGTTTTGGAAGCGGGAGTTCGAAGCAGTGTCATGATGTTGTGCTTTACAGGTTGTTGTTGATGAACTTCAACATGCCGTCCACTGCGGAAATGGCTTTGGAGTTAATTTCGTAAGCGCGTTGGGTTTCGATCATGTTGACCATCTCTTCCACCACGTTCACGTTAGAAGCTTCCAAGGTGCCTTGCATGAGGTTGCCCGCACCTGTGACGCCAGGTTGCAAGATTTGAGGTGCACCTGACGCGGGTGTTTCTTTCATCAGGTTTTGGCCTTTGGATTCCAAGCCACTTGGATTGACAAATCGGGCCAATTGAATCTGGCCAATTACTTGCGAACCACCGGCGGCCAGTTCAATTGAAACTGTGCCATCACGGCCAAAGGTAACCGAGGATGCCGTGTTTGGAATCGTGATGGCCGGTTGTAGCAAGGCGCCAGAGGCCGTGACAATTTGACCTGTGTTGGACAATTTGAAGTTACCGTCGCGTGTGTAAGCAATGGTGCCATCGGGTTGTGCAATTTGGAAAAATCCTTCACCCGTGATGGCCACATCCAAAGGATTTTGGGTGTTGACCATGTTGCCCTGTGCGTGTTGCTTTTCAGTGGACACTACGCGCACACCTGTACCCAGCATCAGGCCTGTCGGGTTCTGTGTGTTGGCACCCGTTTGGCCACCTGCTTGGCGAATGTTTTGATAGAGTAAATCTTCAAAAACTGCGCGGTCGCGCTTAAAGCCAGTCGTGTTGACGTTGGCCAAGTTATTGGAGATTACATTCATACGCGTTTGTTGCGCGTCTAGGCCTGTTTTGGCAACCCACATGCTAGCGTCCATGGCAAGCTCCTTTGATGTGTTATTTTGTTGTTAAGAGTTCAAAGCGTCATTAGCCCGAAGCGCGCATCATGCTGCCACCGGCTTCGTCAACGTCTTTGCTTTGTTTGATCACGTTCACTTGCATTTCAAATGAACGACTTTGGTCCATCAACTTCACCATCACTTCCATGGCGTTGACGTTGGAGCCTTCTAAAGTTTGTGGGGTCAAGGTGGTTAACTTGCCCGTGACGGGAATGTCTTCGTTAGGCTTGCCCACAACGCGGTACAGGCCATCCTCACGACGCTCTAATCCGGTTTTGCCCGCATCGCGCAACAAAATCCGATCAATTAAAACGGGCGCAGCAACGCCCACTTGTGCTGGATTGGTTGCAAAGACGGAACCGTCTTTGTTGATGTTGATTAAAAATCCTGGCGGAATGGTAATGGGCCCACCATTTTGACCGCGCACCAAGGCACCCGTGCCGTTTTCTAAGACGCCGTTGCCATTGAGTTTCAAGTCGCCGCGCCTTGTAAACGCCAGTTCACCATTGGGTGCTGTGACGCCCATGACCGCTTGTTCATCCATGGCCACGTCCAAGTCGCGCCCCGTTTTGATGATCACACCAGGTTTTAAGTTGATGCTGTCGGTGCTGTACGCTTGTGGTTGTAAGCGCGATTCAAAGCCTGCACCCTGAACTTTCAAGGTCAACATGGCGGCTTCAAAGCTTCGCTTGAAACCTGGGGTTGCAACGTTGGCCAACTCGTTGGTCGTCATTTGACGGGCGGTTCGCCCTTCATTGATGGCAGCAGCAGCGTTAAAGGCTAAACGATCCATGTTGAAGTCCTGGTGCTAATTCAGTGCGTCAATCAATTACGAGCGCAAGTTAATAATGGCCGAAGTCATCGTGCTTGATGTTTCAATGGCTTTGGCATTGGCTTGGAAGTTACGTTGGGCGGTAATCAAATCGACCAATTCTTGTGTCAAGTCCACGTTGGC
>JBEDKQ010000183.1:3064-7551 GCA_041172085.1 Pseudomonadota bacterium
AAGTTGGCCAGCAAAATTTTGGCCAATGATTTCTGTGAGCCGTTTGAAAAAGAAGCACTGACCAAGCCGTCGTTGCCAATGGTCACACCCACCAAGTCACCTTCGGGCGCACCGTCTTGAGACTGAGACAACACCGCAAAAGCAGATGAAAACTGAGTCGAAGCAGAGTAGTCAATGTTGATGGTCAAAGCACCTTTACCACCCGCCAGATAAACAGTTTCCAACTGTGTACCTTCTACAGGCGATACCAAGTTACCACCCGTGTCAAAAGTCAGCTCACCTTTGTCCAAGTAAACAGGCGACCAAGCAGGCAGTCCGGTGTAGCCGTCGCTGCTGGTTGTTTCATTGCCTTCACCGTCAATGTATTTGGGTTGTGGGGTACCGTTGACATAGTCAACGTGTTGTGTGGGTTGAATCCATGTGGAGGTTGTGCCGCGACCCGCTTCAACCGCAGACAAGCCCCAAATAGGTTCACCTGAAATTTTGATGAATGAGTCGGCGCCCGAAGTTCCACTGGTAAATTTGAAAGATTTCTTGATGGGGTCAAATTCAACTTTGACACCGTTAATTTCTTTAGGCGTCAAGCCATCTGTGCGTGTTTCAGCCATCGCATTGATTTTGTTTTGCAATGCAGACGTAAATTCAGCCAATGAATATTCACCGACGTCTACGGTGACGGTCGATTTGATGCCATCAACTGTCACAATGAATTTGTTGTTGGTTGAGTCAACATTGAAGTTGGACGCAATGTTCACGGTTGGAGGTGATCCATAAGCAACTGCATGCGTTGAGGGGATACCGCGTGTTGCAACTGTTTCAGTTGGGGTTGAGTCTGCTTTTAAACCCAAAGCTTGTGTAATGGCCGTCAGAGGTGAGGTCACTTCAATGCTTGATGTGTCACCGGTGGTGCCCGATAAAACAAGGAATCTTTTATTCACAGCATCGAATTCCACCTTCATGCCATAGCGCTCTCCGCCTGTGACGGTGGTGCTGCCTGATGTTGCAACGCGAGGCGCGCCAAAGCCCTTGATCAACTGATTTGTGGCCTCTTCGGCAATCATGTCACCAGTGATCTTCGTCGATGCAGGTAGATTGGCCAGTTTCGACAAGTCAACCGAGACAGGGACGCCGCTGCCATCTCGATGTCGACCTTGAAGGCATTGGGTACCAAAAGGCTTGTCAATTCACTTTTTGTTTTACCAGCGATCCAATCGTAATTGCTTTCGGAAACGGGATCGCCAGCTACTTCGGCGGCAATCGATGTTTTCTTGGCGGTTAACTCGTCCAGAGAAAACAGCTGCGTTTTGGCAGTCGTTAATTCATCCTTGATTGCGCTGTAGGGCTGAGTTTGACCGTACTGATTGACATAGATTCTCTCGTTGTTGGCATCTGTCGCCTGAACAAGCGATGCGTTAACCTGATCTTCGCCAACGAACACGTGTGTTTGCCATTTGTTAAAGGGCACGTTCTGGTTGGCGTTCGCTGTTTTAACGTAATAAATGGTTGCCAAATAGCCATTGCCACCGTTGTCATACACCGTGAAGGCCGTTGACTTGTTGAAAGTGGCCGGGTTGGCGCGGTTGAATGTTTCTGTAATCACCTCGGCATCGGCTGGGAAGTTAAGGCCCAATGACACAAGAGAGGTTTGCTTTGCATCACCAGATGTTTTTTGTGGAATGGTCAGCACCACGCGCTCATTGACATTCGCACTACCCGTCGAGTCAACTGTCGCGGCCATCAGTCGTTGACCTGAAGAGTTCACCACGTTGAACTGTTCGTTAAGCAAGAAGGAGCCGTTTCGTGTAAACACTTCTTGCAATCCGTCGGAGGAGCGCATCGGGAAAAAACCGTCTCCCGTTACCGCTAAGTCAAGCGCATTAGAAGAGAAAGAAATATTGCCCTGGCTAAACTCTTGCGACACCTGTTTCAGAGACACACCCTGACCCACAGTAGACGAAGCTTTTTGCAGCGGAGAAGTCGCAAAAATGTCACCGAAGTCGGCGCGTGAACGCTTGAAACCGGTGGTGCCCACGTTGGAGATGTTGTTACTGGTCACGCCCAACATGGCGGTGGCAGCATTCAATCCGGTCAGCGAGGTATAAAAAGACATGGTGGATAACTCCTAAGTTTGAGTTGAGTCTTGTTTGAAAGAATGAAATAAATCGGTAATGGCGAAACGTGTTCAAGAGCCAATGCGCTGAACGTCAGTCAACTTGACTGAACGGCCACCTGCAACTTCCAACAAAATAGTTTTGTCAGCTTGCTGATTGACCCCAGTGACGGTAGACAGCACATGGACCGATGGTTTAAGCGTTTTGCCTTGGCTAATGACCGTCGCTTTGAAGCTGTAGTTGCCTGGTGGAACGGGGCTTCCAGCATCGCTGACACCGTTCCACACCCAAGGCATGTCGCCAATGTTTTGAGGCCCCATGATTTGGTTGGCCACCAATTGACCCTTGTCGTTGAAGACTTCTAATTTCACGCCTTCTGCGCCAGTGGGCAAGCTCACAAAACCTTGTGCAGGTTTACCGTCGACGGTCATGATGGCGGGTGCGTCTGGCACCGCCACAGTTTTGCCGATCATGCTGGTGCTGCTCATCATGCGTTCGCCAGCCATGCTGTCGACATAGGCCTTGAGTGTTTCAGACATGCCCGTGGTGGCTTCAAGTTGCGAGAACTGCGCAAGCTGCGCAACGAAAGCTTCGTTCTTTACGGGATCCAATGGGTCTTGGCATTTGAGTTGTGTGGTGAACAGCGTCAAGAAATCTTTTTGTCCCATGCTTGCGGACGTACCTGTCTTGGCTGTCAATGCTTCGTTGGCAGCGTCTGCAGTGGTTTTGATGCCGGCTGGTGCATTGATCTTTGCTTTGCTGTTGGCGGTGCTCGCGGCAGCATTCAAGCTGTTGTTGGTGGACAAGGTCATCATGGTGCTAAGTTCCTATCGGCGTCTTTGTTTGACGTGAATTACGTTTTGATAATGTCAATGGTGCGCATCATCATTTGACGCGTGGTGTTAACCACTTCCACGTTGTTTTGGTAAGAGCGCGCAGCAGCCATCATTTCAACCATCTCGGTCATCTCGTTCACGTTGGCCAAATAGACATAGCCATCTTTGTCTGCCATGGGGTTACCTGGGTCTGACATTTTTCGAATGGGGGAGGGATCGTCGGTGAGCTTTTCAATGCGAACGCCACCTGCAAAACCTTGCTCGTGCGGGCGTTGCTGTTCTTGCAAAATGGTTTTGAACATGGCCCGCTTGGCGCGAAAAGCTTCGCCCTCATTGCCAGAAACGGTGCCCGCATTGGCCAAGTTGGATGCGGTGGTGTTCATGCGCGTGGTTTGCGCATTCAGCGCAGAACCCGCGATGTTAAAAATGTGGTCGAGTGCCATGCTGTTTAATCTCCACGCAGTGCGCGGCGTATGCCGCTGACACGGTTTTCAAGAATGTTCAAAGTGGCTTGGTAATCGGCTGCGACCTGACCAAACTTGGCTTGCTCGATGTTCATCTCAACGGTGTTGCCGTCAAAAGAAGCATTGAAAGGAATGCGGTACTTCTCGCCACTTGGGTTCTCGTCCATGGGCATGGGCAAGTGCAAGTTGCTGGTCGTGTTCAGCGTTGCTTCTTTGGTTTGTTTCAAGACAGACCTGAAGTCCAGGTCTTTGGCTTTGAAGTGAGGGGTGTCGGCGTTGGCAATGTTGCGCGCCAGTACTTCCATGCGCTTGCTGCGCAATCCCAATGCCTGAGCATGTACTCCCAGTGCGTTGTCAATCATGTTCATGATGTGCTTTCCTTCGCGTCACTCTTATTGCCGGTTACCCGACATCCCAAAGAATTAAAGTTCTTTGCAAAGAGTTCGATTGCAAGAGCCGTGCCATGCCAATTAGGCTGACAGGTCTGAGATGCACAAGAATGCGTGATTGCAAGTAAATATGCGGGTTGTCAGCCCATTGACGTTTAAGAAGAGGGAGGCGTTCAAGCGGCAAGTTTTTGCCGCTTGCGAAAATGCAGTTTCAGAGAATGCTTATCGCAACCAAATTTTGGGTGCTTCTATGGCGTCGTAGTCAGCCGCTTTTTGAACTTGCAAGCGAATGCGTGCAGTTGCGTTGGCATTTGCGTCTGTTGGATTGAGCGCATTCTGGATGGCGTTGTTAACCGCGTTACCCGGGGGTTGTGTCTTGATGCCCTTTATTCCAAGGCGATCGGCTGCATTTTGAACCAAGCCCTGTGTGATCGATGCTCGCGTCATGGGCGCTTGTGGATCGCGACCTTCATACAAGTACTTGGCTTGCTTACCAGGAATTCCCAGTGGTTCTTCAGGGCGCTTTTCCACACGCGCTGCGGGTTGCAGCACAGCCAAATAGAGCTCATCCAAGGGAACGGGCCCGGATTTTTTCAAGCCGACTTTGTCAAAATAGGTATCGACCAAATGCAATTGTTGATAAACACTCAAGCCCAAAATTGATTTGGGAGCTTTGCCGAATCCGAC
>JBEDKQ010000184.1:0-5021 GCA_041172085.1 Pseudomonadota bacterium
ATCATCGGTCAATCTCTCCAAACACAATGTCCATGGTTCCAATGATGGCCACTGCGTCGGCCAACATGTGGCCACGGGCCATTTCATCAAGGGTCGCCAAATGGGCATAGCCCGGGGCACGGATTTTTAAGCGGTAAGGTTTGTTGGCACCGTCGCTGACGAGGTAGATGCCAAACTCACCTTTAGGGTGCTCAACGGCTGCATAGGCTTGGCCTTCGGGCACGTGGAAGCCTTCTGTGAAAAGTTTGAAGTGGTGAATCAAACCTTCCATGTTGGACTTCATGGATTCGCGAGATGGGGGCGCCACTTTGTGGTTGTCGGTAATGACAGGACCGGGGTTGGCGCGCAGCCACTTGATACATTGTTGAATGATGTGGTTGGATTCGCGCATTTCTTGCATGCGGACCAAATAGCGGTCGTAGCTGTCGCCTGTTTTGCCCACAGGCACATCAAACTCAACTTTGTCGTAGGCATCGTAAGGCTGGGTTTTGCGCAAGTCCCAAGCAACGCCAGAGCCACGCAACATGGGGCCCGTCATGCCTAAGTTCAAAGCGCGCTCGGCTGACACCACACCAATGCCCACCGTACGTTGCTTCCAGATGCGATTGTCGGTGAGCAAGGTTTCGTACTCGTCGATGCACTTGGGGAAACGCTTGGTGAAATCTTCAATGAAATCGAGCAAGGAACCTTGGCGGTTGACGTTCAACTCGGCAATGGCTTTGGCATTGCGAATTTTGTTGACTTGGTACTGCGCCATGGTGTCTGGCAAATCGCGGTAAACGCCACCCGGACGGAAATACGCAGCGTGCATGCGGGCGCCAGAAACAGCCTCATACATGTCAAACAAGTCTTCGCGTTCGCGGAAGGCATAGATCAAAACTGTGGAACTGCCGCAATCGTTGGCGTGCGAGCCCAGCCACATGAGGTGGTTTAGCAAGCGCGTAATTTCGGAGAACATGACACGGATGTACTGCGCGCGTTCTGGCACTTCAATGCCCATCAATTTTTCGATGGCCAAGCAGTAGGCATGTTCATTGGACATCATGGACACATAGTCCAAGCGGTCCATGTAAGGCAATGACTGAATGTAGGTTTTGGTTTCGGCCAATTTTTCGGTGGCACGGTGCAACAAACCGATGTGCGGATCGGCACGTTGCACAACCTCGCCGTCGAGCTCGAGCACCAAGCGCAAAACGCCGTGGGCCGCAGGGTGCTGCGGGCCAAAGTTCAGGGTGTAGTTTTTAATTTCTGCCATGTTGATTCACACAAACGCAAAGCGCTCAGTGCAGACCTCCGTATTTTTCTTCGCGAATAATGCGAGGTGTAATTTCGCGAGGCTCGATAGACACCGGCTCGTAAATCACGCGAGCACGCTCGGCGTCGTAGCGCATTTCAACGTGACCGGAAACTGGGAAGTCTTTGCGGAATGGATGACCAATGAAGCCGTAATCTGTCAGGATGCGACGCAAGTCGATGTGGCCATCAAACACAATGCCATAGAGGTCGAATGCTTCGCGCTCGTACCAATTGGCGGCATTCCACAAATGCATGACCGAAGACACCAAGGGCAAGTCGTCTTCAGGGCAACGCACCATGACGCGCACACGCTGGTTCAAACTCACCGACAGCAAGTGCACCACTACGCCAAAGCGAGGACCTTCGTCCCCTACTTCGCGATAGGTTGAATAGTCCATGCCGCAGAGGTCCATGAGCTGCTCGAACTTGCAAGCTGGGGCATCACGCAGCGTTTGCATAACGGCCAAGTAATTGGCTGCATTGACGTGGACAGTGACTTCGCCCAAGGCCAAGTCAACATCGGTGACTTGATCACCTAAGGCTTGCGTCAAATTTTGAAGGAGTTGTTCGGGGTGAATTGAAAAAGTCATGGTGCTTCTTTCAAACCCGTGCAATGGTGTTGGTACGGCGAATTTTTTGCTGCAATTGAATGATGCCGTAGATCAGCGCTTCTGCAGTAGGCGGACAACCTGGCACATACACATCGACTGGCACAATGCGATCACAGCCGCGTACCACCGAATAGCTGTAGTGATAGTAGCCACCACCATTGGCGCAGGAGCCCATAGAAATAACCCAACGGGGCTCGGACATTTGATCGTAGACCTTGCGCAAAGCAGGTGCCATTTTGTTGGTCAAGGTGCCCGCAACAATCATCAAATCACTTTGACGGGGACTGGCACGAAACACCTCTGCACCAAAGCGTGCCAAGTCATAGCGCGCAGTGGCTGCGTGCATCATCTCAACCGCACAGCAGGCCAAACCAAAGGTCATGGGCCACAAAGAACCTGTTTTGGCCCAGTTCACCACAGAGTCGTAACTCGTGGTAATAAAGCCTTCTTTCATCACGCCTTCAATCATTGCTTACATCCTTGTTGAAGCACAAAGTCAAACTGGATCACTCCCAATCCAGGGCGCCTTTTTTCCACTCGTAGACAAAGCCCACAACCAGAATGGCGAGAAAAATAACCACAGCCACAAAACCAGCCAGACCCACTTCCTTCAAGGCCACCGCCCAAGGGAAAAGGAATGCAATTTCGAGGTCAAACAAAATGAACAAGATCGCAACCAAGTAGTAGCGAACGTCAAATTTCATGCGGGCATCTTCGAAGGCTTCAAAGCCGCATTCGTAGGGGGAGTTTTTGGCAGCATCAGGGCGATTGGGGCCAAGGATGTAGCCCAAGACTTGAGGCAGGACGCCGACGACGACACCGACCAAAATGAACAACAGGATGGGGAGATACTGATCGAGGTTGGTCATGGAGATATTGTCACCCTTGAAGCGCTGGGTGATCACACCCAGCGACTCTTTGTGTTGGTGCCGTCGGCGAGACTCGAACTCGCACAGCTTTCGCCACTACCCCCTCAAGATAGCGTGTCTACCAATTTCACCACGACGGCGGTTATTTGCGTGTCTACCAATTTCACCACGACGGCGGTTATTTGTTCTGATGGCATGAGGCACCTACACGAAGGTTTGTAGCGCTCAGAACAGCTCGTAGTTTACCTCTAAACAGGGGTGTTCTTTCGAGGTAAACAACGAAAATTATGCAGCGCATCCAGAAGCACTGGAATGCGCAATTTCTTACTTGGAACTTGCAGGCGCTGGTGCACCATTTGTGACAGGTGCGTTACCAGGAATTTGCGAAGCGGCGCTGTTGTCAACGGGTGCTGCGGGTGCCACCACGGCCGTGCCTTCCAACACACTGCCTGATGCTGCTGGGCGAAGATTGCCAAAATAAGCCAACATCAAAGTGGTGATGAAAAACACCGCCGCCAAAACAGCCGTGGTTCGGGACAAGAAATTGGCACCACCAGAGGCACCAAACAAACTACCGGAACCACCACTGCCAAATGCTGCGCCCATGTCAGCGCCTTTGCCGTGTTGCACCAAGATCAAACCAATCATGGCCAAAGCTGACAACATTTGTACAGCCAAAATTACGGTGATCATTGCATTCATGCTTTACTCCAAATCAAAATATCGTCTGTCCACAATTCAAGCGCGCATCAAGCGTGCGTTGAACCAGCAGCCATGATGGCCAAAAAGTCGGGCGCCTTGAGGGCGGCACCGCCAATCAAGCCACCATCAATGTCGGGTTGTGCCAGCAACTGTGCGGCATTGGTGGCATTCATGCTGCCACCATACAAAATAGAAATACGGTCTGAATGCGCCGTGGCCGCTTTCAGTTGCGCGCGTAAAACTGCGTGAACTTCTTGCGCTTGTTCTGGTGAAGCCGTGCGGCCTGTACCAATGGCCCACACGGGCTCGTATGCCACCACAATTTCACTGATGCAATGACCGTTGGTGTGAATGACAGCAGCCAATTGGCGCTTCACCACCTCTTCGGTTTTGCCTGCTTCACGATCGGCCAAAGTTTCGCCCACACACACGATGGGTGTGATGCCAGCCGACAAAGCGCGCTGCGCTTTGAGGGCCACCGTGGCATCTGACTCGGCATGGTATTGGCGACGCTCTGAATGACCCACGATGGCATAACGCACCGAGAAATCTTTCAACATGCCAGCAGAGATTTCGCCGGTAAAGGCACCCACCTCTTGCGCCGACACATCTTGCGCACCCAGGGCAACAAGAGATTGACCGGAAAGAACAGCTTGTACTTGCGCCAAATAAGTTGCAGGTACACACACCGCAGCTTGGCAGTTCATGCCTTTGCTGCCTTCCAGCACCGCTTGCAACAAAGAAGCATTGGCAGTCAAACTGCCATTCATCTTCCAGTTGCCTGCAATGAGCTTTTTCTTCATGGTCTTAACTTCTTCTTGCCTGGTGTTTGATCACTCTGACTGCGAAGGTGCAGCAGGACGATCGATCAAGGCTTTCATGGACAATTTCACGCGGCCTTTTTCGTCGGTCTCGAGCACTTTGACTTTGACGATCTGACCTTCTTGCAAATAGTCAGACACTTTTTCAACGCGCTCGTGGGCAATTTGGCTGATGTGCAACAAGCCATCTTTGCCAGGCAACAAGTTGATCAAAGCACCGAAGTCCAACAACTTGGTGACAGGACCTTCGTAGACTTTGCCAATTTCAACTTCGGCCGTGATCTGCTCAATGCGACGCTTGGCTTCGTCAGCCTTGGCGCCATCGGCAGCAGCGATGGTGATCGTGCCGTCTTCATTGATGTTGATCTGTGTGCCAGTTTCTTCGGTCAACGCACGGATGGTGGCGCCGCCCTTGCCGATCACATCGCGAATTTTCTCGGGATTGATCTTCATGGTGAAGAGCTTGGGTGCGAAGTTGGACACTTCGGTTTTGGCTTCGCTCATGGCATCTTGCATCTTGCCCAAGATGTGCATGCGAGCTTCTTTGGCTTGTGCCAATGCCACTTGCATGATCTCTTTGGTAATGCCTTGGATTTTGATGTCCATTTGCAAAGCAGTGACGCCGTTGGTGGTACCGGCCACTTTGAAGTCCATGTCACCGAGGTGATCTTCGTCGCCCAAGATGTCGGTCAACACAGCAAAGCGGTTGGCATCTTTGATCA
>JBEDKQ010000185.1:0-2889 GCA_041172085.1 Pseudomonadota bacterium
CGGGCCCGTCGCTCCCGCTTGACGCAGGTCTAAGATCAGGTCGAATTTTTCTGAGCCTTCATGAGGCACACGGTTGAAATCAATGGCGCCTGCTGATTGGCACACCTTGACGCAAGCGCGGCTGGCGTTGCACAGGTTCATGTCAATTTGATAGTCCAAACCAATGGCGTTTTCGGGGCAGGCCTGCACGCAAGCATTGCAGCGGGTGCACAAATCTAAGTTGATCGGATTGCTGTCTGTCCAAGACACATCAAATGCACCCAACCATCCAGTCAAGCTTTGCAATTGACCCGAAATGATGGGGAATTGACGCTCTTGTGAACCACCGGCCTCGCCAGGACCTTGCGCAAAAATAGTCACTTCCAAAACATCGGCCACCATGGCGGCTGCTTTTTCAGCCTGATCGAGCGGGCCAATGATGAGCAAACGACCTTCACTCTTGAAGGGCACGACAGGCACGGGGTCGGGTTCGGGCAAATGTGCAGCAGCCAACAAGGCCGCCAATTTGGGAGAAGCGTTTTGCGCCTCGCTGCTCCAGCCGCCAGCTTCCCGAATGTTCACAAATTTGATGGGTGAAGTAGCGCCTTCCGTTTGAGATGCCAATTCAGAGAAAAGCTTTTTCTCTTGGGTGCAAGCCACCACCACTTCCTGGCCCGATTGAATGGCCTTTTGAAATGCGCCCGCTTCTCTGCGGCAAAGGGTGCTGTGCAGTGTCAGCGATTCACCCAGCGCCTGACCCAGCTTCTGGGTCTGCAGGGGCATGGTTTGGTTGCAATCGCAAATGAGTGTGGTCATGTTGTGCCGAGTTATTTTCTAGGGGCTCTGATTTGTCTAACTTGTCTGCTTGGGCAGTCAAGCTTGTCTCTGGTAAATGTTGAATTTGGGTTTCAAGTGGGTTGGACTGTGCCACATCTTCGGGGGCTTTGACCAAACCCAGAAATTGAGCACCCACCATTTTGGCCAACATGCCTGCGGGCATGGGGTCGGGCGTGTTGTAGTCGCCAATGTAGATGTCCAGACCGTCCATCACGTTGTAGTGGGGGTCGGTAAAGAGTTTTTTCATGGCCGCATTGCGAACTTCAGGCGTGACGCCTTGGGACATGAAAGAGGAAAAATCGGATTGAGGAGTGAGTTGTTCGACATCGGCCAAGGTAGGCAGCTTCACAGGCTCAGCCTTGTTGTCAGCTGCATCTTGGTGGAGGGTAGCCAGCGGTGCTGCCTTGGATTGAACAAGCTCTGTATTTTTTGGCTGTGGTTTTTCTTCTTCAGCCAAGCCTAACTTCACAGCCTGCTTGCGCTGCGACCATCGGCTGAAGAATCCACCTTCGTTCTCGCTCATGTGCCGTCCACCTTTCGGCCAGAGCGATCGCTGGTGGTCACTTTGGCGGGTTGGCCAAAACGATCTGTGAGGGCTTGAAAACTTTGCGGCCGCTGGCGGCGCTTCACCTCAGGTATGTAATGTTGCTTGGCAAATTCACGCACCCATTCAACGATGTCGGAAGAAGCTGGCACTTGCTCAATGGTTTCTTGAGCGTCTAGCCATCGGCCAGCATCGTGATAACTGAGCGAGACGCGTTCGGGCACGGCCACCAGATCGTCGCTCAAGGCGGATTGCTCTTCCATTCGCCACATCACAAAGAAACACGGATCGGGGGAGGTCACGTTCAGCAAATAGCCTTCGGCATCGTCTGGATACAGCTCTACTTTGAAATTGGGGAACAGCCAAAGCGCGCCGTCATCGCCTTCGCGCAGACATTTGGGGCTGGTGCCAAAACCTTCTTCTTGGGGCGTGACGTCGTCCAAAACCCATCGCCAAGTCTGCCATTTGGACATGTCTCCCTGCACGCGCTCACGGCGCATGACAACGGCAACGTCAATGGAGGGTCTGGAACTCATGGGCGGATAGTACCAATGAATCAAAGTCATTGGCGCTTGTCCGCCTTTCAGACGGCGTGAAACTTCTGAAATTCAAAGAAGTCTCAGAGGTCTGTTTGCGAACATCAATAGGTTTCGAGGTGCAAACGGCCTTCTTTCTTGAGCGTGGCGCCCAACTGGTCCCAGTTCAGTCCTGCATGGGTGGCCACGTCGTGCAAAGCCAAAACCACGCCCTCTTCCATGCTCTTCAAACCACACACATAAAAGTACGTGTTGGGATCTTGGAGCAAGGCCACCAAATCGGCAGCACGCTCGCGCATGGCGTCTTGCACATAGCGCTTGGGCTGGCCTGGCGTGCGCGAGAACGCAAAATTGATGTCAATGAAATCTTTGGGCAGCTTTTGCAGCGGACCAAAGTAGGGCAGCTCTTCTTGGGTGCGGGCACCGAAGAACAACATGAGTTTGCCACCTTCAAACTTGCCCGTTTGACGCAAACGACGGCGCCACTCGGTCATGCCGCGCATGGGCGCACTGCCTGTGCCGGTGCAAATCATCACGATATTGGACTTGGGGTGGTTGGGCATCAAGAAGCTGCTGCCGAACGGGCCGATCACTTGAATCGTGTCACCCACTTTCACATCGCATAAATAGTTGGAACACACGCCTTTGACCGGC
Organism: Pseudomonadota bacterium; assembly: GCA_041172085.1. GTDB lineage: Bacteria > Pseudomonadota > Gammaproteobacteria > Burkholderiales > Burkholderiaceae_C > Limnohabitans_A. Next base: position 2,551 of record JBEDKQ010000185.1, read on the forward strand.
TTGCCGTCGTGATCTTCCACCACGCGCTTCACCGTCAAAGACAAATTGTTGTAACCGGCGCGCTCACCATTGCGCGGGCTGGCAATGGAGTATTGGCGCGCATGGTGCGGCTTGCCAGAAGCATCCACACCTGGCGGCACGATGGCCACAGACTGGCCTTCCAACACGGGGAAAGGCATGCTGCCGAAATCGATCACGATGTGATGGGTTTCGTTGGCTGTACCCGCCTCGTTCACTTTAAAGTTGCCGACCACTGTGGCTTGCGTGGGCGATTTAGGACCATACAAATTGGTGTACGCGTGCGCTGCAGACCAAGGTGGCAAGGTAGAACCGTAAGCA
>JBEDKQ010000186.1:0-2888 GCA_041172085.1 Pseudomonadota bacterium
ACGATCACGCGATCGCCGAGAGGACGCAGTTTCATTGGATCTCCTAAATATGAAACAAGGTTAAAAACAAAAAGTATTCAAAATTGAATACTTTAGGGTTCTTTGGAGGGTGCTGATGTTGTTAGCACTCATCTCCTGCGAGTGCTAATGATAAGGGTGTTTGGAAGGATTTCAAGAGGGGGCTTGAAAAATGAGGGGATTTGAAAGGGGTAATTCAACCCAAGCACCCAGCCAATAGGCTGCACTTCTTGCATTTGCTTTCAAAGCTTGAATTTGGATGAAAGCTTGCTAATCTGCATATTGAACCTAAAAGTATTAAAAAATTACAAGACACATCAGTATTCAAAGACATACGGAATGAACAAGTTCAGCTCATTAGAAGACCTAAGTTTGTTGCGTGAAAGCGTTGAGCTTGAATGCAAAGCCGCTCAAGGAGCCTCAGGTCAAGGCGAAGTACCAAAGGATTTCTGGCCAACCTACTCAGCCATGGCGAACGCGCATGGCGGGGTGGTGATTTTGGGTATTCAAGAAAAATCAGGCGTATTCAGTGCAGTTGGGCTGATAGACATCAACAAGGTGCGAGCTGATTTGTTCAACAACTTGAACAACGCCGGCAAAGTCAGCGTCAACCTACTGAGCGACGCGCATGTCCAAGAGGTCATTTTGGAGAGGCAGGCTGTTTTGATTTTGTCCATACCGCAGGCGGGTCGAAAAGACAAACCGGTTTATTTGAACGGGCAGCCGCTTGGCAACACTTATCGCCGGCTGAATGACGGTGATCGGAAGTGCGATGACACCACAGTCAAACGCATGCTGGCAGAACAGGTGCAGGACAGCCGAGATACTTACATCTGTAACCGATATGGCTTGAATGACATTGACCTAGAGAGTTTGCATGCTTACCGAAACCAGTTTGCAAGTTACAAGTCTGGGCATCCATGGGTCAGCGCGGACGACACCGAGTTTCTGCACTTACTAGGGGCCTGGCGAGAAGACCGAGAAACCAAAGAGAACGGGCTCACATTGGCGGGTTTGCTGATGTTTGGTCAATGGCCAGCCATCATGACCTGCGCGCCACTTTATTTTGTGGATTACCAAGAACAACCCGATGAACCCGACACCTCAGTTCGATGGCTAGACAGGGTGGTGCCAGACGGCACTTGGTCGGGTAATTTATTCGACTTTTACAGAAAGGTCATTCGCAAATTGACCGCCGACTTAAAGGTGCCATTTCATCTGCAAGGCGACAAGCGTGTAGACGACACGCCTATTCATCAAGCGCTGCGGGAGGCCTTGGTCAACACATTGGTCCATGCCGACTATTCGGATCGTGCATCGGTGCGGGTCATTAAAAGGCCTTCAGGCTTTGAGTTTCGCAATCCTGGTGGGCTGCGCGTCCCCGTTGCTCAGGCGCTTAAAGGCGGGGAGAGCGATTGTCGCAACCGCACGCTGCAACAAATGTTCTTGATGATCAACTTGGGCGAGCGCGCTGGATCAGGATTGCCCCGCATTTTGACCAGTTGGCAAAGCGAGGGGCGGGCACTGAAAATGACAGAGTTGTTTGAGCCTTATGACCAGTCGTTACTGACGATGGACTGGAAATCAAACAAATCGTCGGGGAAAACGTCGGAGAAAACCATAAAAGCGTCGGGGAAAACGTCGGGGAAAACGACTTTGGAGATTTTGAATCTCATCAAGCAAGATGAAAATTTAACAATAGCCGAGCTGTCCATAGCCTTAGAGATCTCGGAAAGGTCCATCGAGCGCGCCATTCAATCATTGCGAGAGATCGGACGTTTGGAGCGACAAGGCCCTGCAAAAGGTGGCGTTTGGAAAATTTTGAAATGACAGAAAGGATCCCTTAACATGGCCACTGTCCAAGAGCAAAGTTACCATGTTGAAAACCCATCAGTTGAATGTCAACGATCAAGTTGTCACCTTCAAATCCGGCGCTGACAGCACCGCTCTGCATACCATTCGCAACCAATTGGGCTTAACCGCCAGTCGATACGGCTGCGGTCAAGAGCTATGTGGTGCATGCCATGTCTTGATCGATGGTCAATCCAAGCCTAGCTGCCAATTGCCTGTGGAAGCTCTGTTGGGACGAAGCGTTGTGACACTAGAGTCAGCACAAAACCCTGACTTGCCCAGCACGCCCTACTTAAAAGCACTGCAAAAAGCGTTCATTGACGAGCAAGCCGCGCAGTGCGGATACTGTACCAGTGGGCTCTTAATCAGCGCCACTGCCTTGCTGATGAATGCGCATGAATCTGTGTCTGACCTGCAAATTCGTGAAGCCTTAGAACCACACCTTTGCCGCTGCGGCACTCACAACCGAGTCTTAAAAGCTGTGAAGAAAGCCGCACTTCAATGTGGCTTGAAAGTAACGCCATCAGAGGTGTCAGCATGAGTCAGTTGCTTCAACCCTCTGTGAGTTTAAAAACCAATCCACGGCTATCGCAGTGGCTGCGCTTTGAAGCCAATGGCTCTGTGACCGTGTTCACAGGCAAAGCCGAGCTGGGACAGGGTATCTTGCATGCATTGAAACTCATGGCGGCCCATGAATTGGATCTGCCTTTTGACAGCGTTCACATCGAGGCAGCCAATACACAAAACAGCCCCGATGAGGGCATGACGTCTGGCAGTTTGTCTGTTCAAGATTCTGGCTTGGCCATTCGCCAAGCGTGCGCGCATGCGGCGCAGCTTTTTAAAAAGTATGCATGCTCTTCTTATGCGGAATTGCATTCACATGTAGATGTGAAGTTGACAGTCGACTTCACAGTGTCCACCAAGTCCACAGCCTTGACGATGACCGAAGGCCGCGATGACATTGAAGCACTCGTGCAAGGTCAGCCCATCTTCCTTCACGACCTTGGAATTAATGTTGA
>JBEDKQ010000187.1:0-3136 GCA_041172085.1 Pseudomonadota bacterium
CGTGGCCAGTGCAGCCTTGGCTTATCGAATTACGCTCAAGCAAGCGCAACCTGTCAGCACCCCAGCAGAACAAGCGGCACAAGCTGCATTGGACGAGCCTAAAGAATTGGATTGGGACGATGTTGACCAGGTGGACTTGATCGGCCTAGAAATTGGTTATGGTTTGATTCCTTTGGTCAATCCTGAAACTGGTGGCCAGTTGATGAACCGCGTCAAAGGTGTGCGTAAAAAGTTGTCAGCTGAATTGGGCTTTTTGGTTCAGCCTGTGCGCATTCGCGATGCCCTCACCATCGACCCCGATGCCTATCACATCGTTTTAAAAGGTGTGGTTCGCGGCAAAGGTCAAATTAAAGTGGGCAAAGAAAGGTCAAGTATATGGTCCCTTGGAAGGTCAGGCCACGCAAGAGCCAGCCTTTGGTTTGGATGCGGTTTGGATTGATCCTTCGCAGCGTGACTTGGCCCGTACCTTGGGCTATACCGTGGTGGACGCCAGCACGGCTGTGGCCACACACTTAAACAAAGTATTGCGTGATAACGCTTCTGATTTGCTCAGTCACGACGAAGTTCAGCAGCTGCTCGACAAGTTGGCTGCCAAGTCGCCTAAATTGGTGGAAGATTTGGTGCCAGGCAAATTGTCTTTGGGCGTGGTCACACGCACCTTGCAAAACTTGTTGAATGAGTCGGTGTCGATTCGTGACATGCGCACCATTGCCGAGACCTTGTCTGAAGTTGCAAACCGAACACAAGAGCCAGAACAGTTGACTGCCTTGGTTCGCCCCAAGTTGGGTCGCATGATTGTTCAAAGTTTGGTTGATGAGGCCAACAGCTTGTCCGTGATGACGCTGGACCCAGGTCTGGAGCAGTTGATTCACAACATCTTGCAGCAAACAGCCCCTGGTCAGAGTATCGCGATGGAACCCGGTTTGGCTGAAAGATTGTTTGGCGCCCTGCGCGATGGCGCTCGCGCCGTAGAAGAAATGGGACACCCTGCCGTTTTGGTGGTCTCGCCTGTGATTCGCCCCTGGTTGTCGAAAGCGGTGCGCTACCGCGTGAATGATTTGACCTTGTTGTCTTACAGTGAAATTCCAGACGATCAGACCGTTAAAGTGGTTCACACCGTGCATGCAGAAACACGCTGAAACACGCCTAATACAAACGAATTAAAAGATTCAACCCTTAGATTGATGAAGAGATAGCACCATGGAACTTAAACGCATCTTAGCCCGCGACACGCGCAGCGCCACCGAAAAGGCCATGGCTTTGTATGGTCCTGATGTGTTGATCATCTCCAATCAACGCGTCGAAGGACAGACCGAACTGATTGTGGCATTGGAAGTGGCCGAGGTGAGCTCAGAAGAGTTGATGCAAGAAGAAGCGGAGATGGACATTGTTCAGCAGCCCGCTAAAGCGGCCGCTCAGCGCATGTCGAATACGCCTTCCTCTGTGAACAACCCGTTCAGCGATCACTTACACCATTTGTTGAAGCCAGGCGCACAAGCTGGCGCAAAGTCAGAGACCAAATCTGAAACCAAATTGAGCGCAGTCAATTTAGACAATCCGACCACTGAGCAATTGCTAACACAAGGCCGTGAACAAGTTCGGAGTCAAGAAATTGTGTCTTTGGTACGCGAAGAGTTGGCTGCACTTCGTCAAGAATTTCGTTTGAGCCAGCAAACTGCCAGCTGGCAAATGAACCAATACTGGCCAGCCCACATTCAACCGCTGGTGGAATCTATGGCAGAGGCTGGTGTACCAACCGGTTTGCGTGCCTTGCTACAAGAAGGCTTGCGCGAGCAACCCAGCTTAGACATTGCACTGGCCAGCATTCGCGCACAATTGACACACAATTTAGAGCGTCCCCAGGAGGGCTTCCCCATTCGCGGCGTGCATGTGTTGGCTGGTTTATCAGGTTCTGGCAAAAGCTTGATGGTGGCCAAAGCAGCCCAACAAGCTGCCTTGCAATACGGCGCTGAATATGTGGCCGTGCTGAGCTACCACGACATGCGTGCAGGTGCGTGGGCTCAAACCCAAATGCTTTGTTCCCAGTTGGGGGTGGAATGCTTCCGCGCTGCGGACACTGAGACTTTGTCTTTGTTGCTCAGTGAACTCTCAACTCGCCGATTGATTTTGATTGACACCCCAGGAGTTCAAATGAACGAACGATTGGCTGAAATCGTGCAGGTGTGCCCTGAAGCGGGCCTGCATGCGGTGGTGCCAGCCGACTCTTCCGGCGTTACTTTGTCACGCATCATGTTGAAATCTAGCCTGACTTGGCAAAGCCTGATAATCAGCAAGCTAGACGAATCGCATGCGCCATGGCCGCTGATACAATTTTTGATCGCAGAGGGTGCTCAGTGCAAGGTGTCGGCTGGTGGTGGGTCTGACCGGGTTTCAGAGGGCTTGAGATCTTCTGGGCTGCAAAAACTCATCAACATTGCCATGGCCCAATTGACGCCAGATTCAGAGACTTTGGAAGATGATGTGATCGAAGCTACCGCAAAACCTGCGACACTACACCCTCATGAGAACGAGGCAGAGGCTGCCAATGAAGCTTTAACCCACACCAGGGGTTTGAGTCGTCCCCATTGGTCCGTCGAAATTCCTCAAAGTGAGCTTCATGGATAAAGCAAAAAGTACCCAAGTCATTGGCATTGCCAGTGGCAAAGGAGGGGTGGGTAAAACCACGGTCTCTGTGAATCTGGCGGTTGCATTGCAAGCCATGGGTCATCGCGTCATGTTGTTTGACGCCGACATGAGCTTGGCCAATGCCCAAATTGCGTTGGGCTGCCGCTGTCCGTTCAACCTCAGTCATTTCATGAGTGGCGAGAAGACGCTTGCCGAAATCATTGTCACTACTCGGCAAGGTATCAAGCTGGTGCCAGGTGCTTCGGGCATCCAACAGATGGCCGCTTTAGGTGATATCCAGGCTGCCAACATTGTGCGTGCCTTCAGTGCACTCACCGATGACATCGATTATTTGATCGTCGACATGGCTGCAGGCATTTCCCCTGAGGTGTTGGCATTTATGTCTGCCTGCTCGCGCCGCTTTGTGGTGGTGCGCGACGATCCATCTTCTATTGCAGACGCTTATGCCACCATCAAGGTGCTGATTCAAGATCAAGGTCTGGATGAGATT
>JBEDKQ010000188.1:0-2866 GCA_041172085.1 Pseudomonadota bacterium
GTAGTGGCTGAGGGGGCTTCCTCACATAATTGGGGTCAGTTTAACCTTAATTTGGTCAATCAGTGAGGGTAGAGGCTGTGGGGGGCTTCCTCATACTGGAGTACCAGAAATCGTTCAGCCCCCCTCAGCCTCTACCCTCACTGATTGACCAAATTAAGGTTAATCTGACCCCAATTATTTGAGGAAGCCCCCTCAGCCTCTAACCTCACTGATTGACCAAATTAAGTTTGATCTGACTCCAAATATTTGCAGTTATGATGGTTTAAAACAGGAAATGAACATGGCCCTTGAAAACCTCAAAATTCGCACCAAACTAACATTGCTGGTCTTGCCTTTGTTGGCCGCCTTGGGCTTTTTGTCTTTAAGCAAAGTATGGGTCGATTGGACTGAGAAAAACGAATACGCAGCCAGTGCCTCAGTGGTCACTGAAGTGGCTGCTTTGGGGCAATTGGTTCATGAACTGCAGTCCGAGCGCGGAATGACGGCGGGCTTCCTTGCTTCTGGGGGCAATGAAGCCACCACAGCCGCTTTAAAAGCACAGCGGCTGAAGTCCGACGAAAAGCTGGTACAGGCCACGCAAACCGTCAAACGCTTAAGTAACGCAGGCACAACTGGCACACCACCCAACCCTGCCGATCAAAGTTTGGCTGCTTTACGCCAAGCCCTCAGCGCCAAGCGTCAAGAAGTTGATGCCAAAGCTTTGGCTGGGGGTGTTGCCATTCAGTGGTACTCGGGTCGAATCAGTGCCATCATCGACACCATCGACAGTGCTGTGGCCGATGCACCCTCTGTCGATTTTGCACAACGCATTCGCGCATACAGCTACCTGGTCAGCTTTAAGGAGTATGCAGGTCGTGAGCGCGCCGGCGTCAATGCCACCTTAACTGCCAACAAGCCCATGCCACCCGAGGCTTTGACGCAACTGATTGGCAACATTGCGCGTCAGGAAAACTTCGAGAAACTGTATCGCCAAACCGCCAGCGCAGCCGATGTGCAGTCGCTGACGCAGGCGCTTGACAAACCAGGCGTCAAAGAGGCCTTGGCCATGCGCAATGCGGTCTTGAAAAAGGCGGCCGATGGTGACTATGACATCGCACCTGCCGCTTGGTGGGCTGCCATTTCAGAAAAGATGAACATTCTGAAAGCGCAAGACGACCAACTGACCCAACAACTCAGTGACTTGGCCAACGAACTGTCGCGCAAGGCGGCCTCTAGCTTTGCCCTTGACAGCGCCCTGTCTATTTTGTGCGCAATTTTCTTTTTAAGCTTGTCTTACTGGATCACGCGCAGCATTGAAAAACCTTTGCACAATTTGCAAAGATCGATGAACACCATTGCCGAAAGCTTTGACCTGTCGCACCGTGTTCAGGTTCGCGGCTCGGACGAAATTGCGCTAACGTCTGCCTCATTCAACCGCATGTTACAAGTCGTTGCCGATGCCTTGGTGGAAGTCAACATCACCATGGAACATCTGGCACAAGGCGATTTTTCCAAACCTGTCAAAGCCGCCCTGAAAGGTGACATGGACAAACTCAAGTCGGCGGTTAACACCAGTCTGGCTCGTGTGGAGGGCACCATTGCCACACTGAACAATGTGACCGGGGCTTTGCAGTCTGGCAATTTTGCCTACACCGTCGATGTCAACGCACAAGGTGAATATGGCAAGGCCATGAACAATGCGCAGCGAGCCATGTCTTCCCTCAATGTGATGTTGAGCGATGTGGGCCAAGTCATGCGCCAATTGGCCAATGGTGATTTAAGCCAACGCGTTGAAGCTTCAGGTCAAGGAGATTTGTCTGCCTTGCGCGACAACATCAATTCGTCCTTGGATGCATTGGTCAAGGCCATGCAAGAGATCAACGTCAATACCCGTCAGTTGGCTTTGGCCTCTAGAGAAACTTCTGAGGCCATTAGTCAAATTGCCGATGGCGCGCAAAACCAAACCATGGCCATTAGCCAAGTGGCCGCAGCAGTCAAGCAATCTAGCCAAGCCATTGATGACGTGTCCAACAATACCGAAATGGCCTCTGAAAGGTCACGCGAGTCGGTTGCTCGTGTGCAAGCAGGCGTTGGAAAAATGGCGGCCATGGTGGAAGTTGTCACAGCCATTGCCAACAACTCTGAAAAGATCAGCAAGATTACCAGCGTGATTGAAAAGATTGCCAACAAAACCAACCTGTTGTCATTGAACGCCGCCATTGAAGCTGCGCGCGCAGGCGAGCACGGCAAAGGCTTTGCAGTGGTGGCCGATGAGGTGGGCAAGTTGGCAGTGAGCAGTGCCGCCAGCTCGCAAGAAATTGCACAATTGGTTCAGGCCGCGTCTAGCGAAACTGCCAAGGCTGTTTTGGCGGTAACCGAAGTAAGCCAGGACATGGCCCAAGTAGGCGAAATTTCGCAAATGACAGACAGTTTGTTGCAACGCATTTCTGCGTCTTTGGAAGAACAAGCCTCTGCCATTGAAGAGATCAACGCCAACTTGTCAGGCCTTGATCGCATTGCCAACAGCAACGCTGCGGCATCAGAAGAAATGACCGCCAGTGTTATTTCTCTGTCCAACAGCGCCGATGCCACACGCCGTGAAGTAGCCCGCTTCAAATTGCAGGCGTAAAAAAATAATTAGAGTCAGATCAACCTTAATTTGGTCAATCAGTGAGGGTAGAGGCTGAGGGGGGCTTCCTCATACTGGAGTACCAGAAATCGTTCAGCCCCCCTCAGCCTCTACCCTCACTGATTGCAAATTAAGGTTGATCTGACCCTAATTATTTAACCGCCCAGCCAAAGAATTTGTAGATCTCTTCTTTCTGCGCAAGGGCATCAGCTTCGCCAAGGGCAATGAGCTCTTGCGTGTAAGCCGACTCAAACAACA
>JBEDKQ010000189.1:0-2802 GCA_041172085.1 Pseudomonadota bacterium
TGCCAGGTGTTGAAGGATGGCGTCAAGGCGTTAAAGCCGACATGATTGAGGCGCGCCTCAAGCAAGATTCTGGTCACAGTATCAAAGCGGTTTGCGTTGTGCACAACGAAACATCAACGGGTGTAACCAGCGACATTGCCGCTGTTCGCCGTGCCATCGACAATGCCAAGCACCCTGCCTTGCTGATGGTGGACACTATCTCTGGTTTGGCCTCTGCCGACTACCGTCACGACGAATGGGGCGTGGACGTCACGGTCAGTGGTTCTCAAAAAGGTTTGATGCTGCCCCCTGGCATCAGCTTCAACGCCATCTCCCCTAAAGCCATTGAGTTCAGCAAAAAATCGACCTTGCCCAAATCTTTTTGGGCGTGGGATGAGATGTTGGAGATGAACAAAACAGGCTACTTCCCTTACACGCCCAACACCAACCTCATGTACGGCTTGAGCGAAGCCTGCGACATGATTCTGGGTCAAGGTTTGGACGTTGTGTTTGCGCGCCACAAGCGATGGTCCAAAGGTGCTGTTGCAGCTGTCAAAGCATGGGGGCTCGAAGTGCAATGTGCCGACCCGCAACTGTATTCACCCATCCTAACTGGCGTCATGACACCAGAGAACATTGACGCCGATGCCGTGCGCAAAGTCATCTACGAACGCTTCGATTGCTCATTGGGCACAGGCTTGGGCAAAGTGAAGGGTCGTATGTTCCGCATTGGCCACTTGGGCGACTGCAACGACCTCACCTTGATTGCGGCGTTGTCCGCTTGCGAAATGGGATTGAAACTGAGCGGCGTCAAATTAAGTGCTTCGGGCGTGCAAGCCGCCATGGACTATTTTTCAGCCAACCCGATTCCCGCATTGATCAGGCCCTGATTCAATACAAGCCAACTTCATCACAACAACAGGAGACACCATGAAACGCAGAACCCTCTTGCAAGCTACCGTAGCCTCTGCAGCCACACTCAGCGCGCCCATGATCAAAGCGCAAAGCTTGCCCAGCGGTCCGATTCGAATTGTGGTGGGCTTTCCGCCAGGGGGTGGCACCGATGCGTTGGCCAGGGTTCTGGCACAAAAACTCCAAGCCATGTGGGGCGTCAGCATCATCATTGACAACAAGGCAGGGGCTGCGGGTGTGATTGCGGCAGACTTTGTGGCCAAGCAGCCCAGTGATGGCAACACACTTCTCATGGCCCACATCAACAGCCACGCTTTGGCCACCAGTTTGCAGCCCAAGTTGGGCTACAACGTAGAGCGTGACTTCACACCCATTGGCTTGGTGGGCGTCACGCCCAACTTGCTGATTTGCAACGAAAGCCAACCGGCCAAGACAGTGAAAGACTTGGTCAATCTTTGCAAACAAAATCCTGGCAAGATCAGTTTTGCGTCTGCAGGCGGAGGTTCTGCACAACACCTGGCGCTTGAAATGTTCAAGCTGCGTGCAGGCATTGATGCCCTGCATGTGCCCTACAAAGGCTCTGGCCCAGCGCTCACAGATTTAATTGGCGGCCAAGTTCAATACTGCTTTGAAACCATGACCTCTGCCACGCCGCATGTGAAAAGTGGCAAGGCCATTGCGTTGGCGCAAACACGTACCAAGCGCGCCAAAGGCCACCCCAACGTGCCCACCATGGAAGAACAAGGTTTCAGTGGATTTGACGCAACCACTTGGTACGGCTTGGTGGGTCCCGCCAAAATGAATCCCTCTTTCGTCAAACGCATCAACGAAGACATGAACCGCGTCATGGCCATGCCCGATGTGATTGAAAAGTTTGATCAATACGGCGCCGAAGATGGCGGCGGCTCACCAGAGCGCTTTGCAGAATTTATTCGCAGCGAAACTCAGAAGTGGGCCAAAGTGATCAAGGATGCCAAGGTGCAGGCAGACTCTTAAACAACAGACCCAAAAGAAAACCCCCGATTGCTGAACGCAATCGGGGGTTTTTTGTTGAGCGTCATGTTTGCAAACTTGAGCTTGCAAACATATGACACTTAGTGCATCGCAGTCCCTTGTGACGTTGTACCGTCAAAGCTTGGGAAGCGGACATTCTCCACCAAATCTTGAACTTCTTTCTCAGGCTCTTTGGTCAGGAGGGACACAATGATGATCACTGCAAAGCCCACTGGCACACCAAAGATACCAGCAGAAATCGGTGCAATGTCCCACCACGTGTTGGCCTTCAGAATTTCAGGCGTCAAGCTACCGTTGTGGAACAAGCCATACATCCAAGGATGTGTCTTGACCATGTAGTAGAAAGAAATGCCCAAACCGGCCATCATGCCCAGTGAAGCGCCCCACTTGTTGGCACGCTTCCAGAAGATGCCAAGTGTCAACGCTGGGAAGAATGCTGCAGCAGCAAAAGAGAACGCCGCAGACACCAGAAACAAAATGTCAGCCATTCGCAGTGATGCCACATAAGCGGCAGCAATGGCAACGAACACCAAAATCACTTTAGACAAAAACACGCGGCGGTTGGCCGAAGCGTTAGGGTCAATGACCTTGTAGTACACGTCGTGCGACAAAGCATTGGCAATGGTCAGCAACAAGCCGTCAGCAGTAGACAAAGCCGCTGCCAAACCACCCGCAGCCACCAAGCCAGAAATCACGAACGGCAAGCCGCCAATTTCAGGGGTGGCCAGCACCACAATGTCACCGCCCAAGCGGATTTCAGCCAACTGCAAGATGCCATCTTTGTTGATGTCAGACACTGCCATCAGCGTGGGATCCACCACATTCCATCGCGCTATCCATCCCGGTAGCTGATCCATGGGGGTACCCACCAGCAGCGTGTAGATGTCAAACTTCACC
>JBEDKQ010000190.1:0-4019 GCA_041172085.1 Pseudomonadota bacterium
GGCCGGTTTCTTCGGACAACAAGCGATCGAGGTCACGCAGCAAAGCGCCGCCGCCCGTGAGCATCATGCCGCGATCGGAGATGTCGGCACCCAACTCCGGCGGGGTTTGTTCGAGTGCTGTTTTGACCGCTGACACGATGTTGTTCAGTGGATCGGTAAGCGCTTCCAAAATTTCGTTGCTGCTGATGGTGAAGCTGCGTGGCACGCCTTCTGACAGGTTGCGGCCTTTGACTTCCATTTCGCGCACTTCGCTGCCTGGGAAGGCCGAACCAATGTTTTTCTTGATGGCTTCTGCGGTGGGCTCGCCAATGAGCATGCCGTAGTTGCGGCGAATGTAGTTGATGATGGCTTCGTCAAACTTGTCGCCACCCACGCGCACGCTGCCTTTGTAGACCATGCCGCCCAAAGAGATGACGCCCACTTCGGTGGTGCCGCCGCCAATGTCAACCACCATAGAGCCTGAGGCTTCGGACACAGGCAAGCCTGCGCCAATGGCTGCAGCCATGGGTTCTTCAATGAGGTACACCTCGGAGGCGCCGGCGCCCAAAGCAGATTCGCGAATGGCGCGGCGCTCGACCTGGGTAGAGCCGCAAGGCACGCAAATGATGATGCGGGGGCTGGGGCGGAAGGTGCTGCGGGGGTGCACCATGCGGATGAATTGCTTGAGCATTTGCTCGGTGACGGTGAAGTCGGCTCGGTGACGGTGAAGTCGGCAATCACGCCGTCTTTCATGGGGCGGATGGCTTCAATGTTGCCAGGCACCTTGCCGAGCATGGACTTGGCTTCGTGGCCAACGGCTTGCAATACTTTTTTGCCTTGAGGGCCGCCCTCGTGGCGAATGGCCACCACAGAGGGCTCGTCTAGCACAATGCCCTTGTCGCGAACAAAAATGAGGGTGTTGGCCGTACCCAAGTCAATGGCCAAATCGGTAGAAAAATAGCGGCGGAACGAGCTGAACATAACAAATCCTAAACAACTGCAGTCATGAAGCGGTCAACTGCGGTTTGGGGGGCATGAAAGGGAAAAATTTGAGGGCTTGAACAAGCTTTTTTGAAGAGCTTGCAGCGAACACACGATAATAACCGATCGCTTGAAAAAAAACGCCAAATGAGGCCCCAAATTTGAGGGCTTCAACGCCTGTAAAGAGCCCGTAAAGAGTTAATTTTTATGTCATTGACTGCCCAAGATATTGACCGAATTGCCAATTTGGCTCGGTTGGAGCTGCCGCCCGAGGAAGGCCAACGCATGTTGGACCAAATCAACGGTTTTTTCACCATTGTGGAAGCCATGCGTGCGGTGGACACCACCGGTGTCCAGCCCCTGCCGCACCCCATCGCCACCATCCAAGAAGTGGCTTTGCGTTTGCGCGATGACGTGGCCAGCGAGCCCAATCAGCGTGAGGCCAACCAACAAAGTGCCCCCGCTGTCGAGCGTGGTTTGTTTTTGGTTCCCAAAGTGATCGAGTAAGGAACCGTCATGACAGCTTTACATGATTTAAGCGTCGCCACTTTGGCCGCCGAACTTCGCGCTAAAAAAGTCAGCGCTACAGAGCTAGCCCAGCACTTTTTGGAACGCAGCCAAGCCGATGCCTCTGGTGCTTTTTTAAGCCTCAATCCAGAAGCCACCTTGGCGCAAGCCAAAGTGGCCGATGCCCAATTGGCCGCTGGTACTGCGGGCCCCTTGGCTGGCGTGCCCATGGCGCACAAAGATATTTTTGTGACCACCGACTTTCCCACCACGGCCGGCTCCAAGATGTTGGAGGGCTATCGCTCACCGTTTGACGCCACTGTGGTGCGCAAATTGGGCGTGCAAGAAGGCGGCGCCGGCATGGTCAATGTGGGCAAGCTCAATTGCGATGAGTTTGCCATGGGCTCGTCCAACGAAAACTCGGCCTACAAGCCTGTGACCAATCCTTGGGACACGTCGCGAGTGCCGGGTGGTTCATCTGGCGGCAGTTCTGCTGCCGTGGCTGCACGCTTGGTGCCAGCTGCAACGGGCACAGATACAGGCGGCTCTATTCGCCAACCCGCCAGCTTTTGCGGCATTACGGGCATCAAGCCCACCTACGGCCGTGCTTCGCGCTACGGCATGATTGCCTATGCGTCCAGTCTGGACCAAGCTGGCCCTATGGCGCGCACGGCAGAAGACTGTGCGCTCATGTTGTCAGCCATGTGCGGCCCCGATTTAGACCGCGACTCTACGTCACTCGATGTGCCCGCAGAAAACTTTGCGCGCGATTTAAACGCTTCTCTCGATGGCTTGCGCATTGGCATTCCCAAAGAATTCTTTGGTGAGGGTTTGGCAACTGGTGTTCGCGCAGCTGTCGATGCTGCGTTAAAAGAATACGAAAAGCTGGGCGCCAAGTTGGTCCCCATCAGCTTGCCGCGAACAGAACTTTCTATTCCTGTTTACTACATCATTGCGCCCGCTGAAGCGTCGAGCAATTTGAGTCGTTTTGACGGCGTGAAGTTTGGCCATCGCACCAAGGATTACACCGACCTCGTGTCGATGTACAAGCGCTCGCGCGCTGAAGGCTTTGGCGAAGAAGTGAAGCGCCGCATCATGACGGGTGCCTATGTGTTGTCGCACGGTTACTACGACGCGTATTACCTGCAAGCGCAAAAAATCAGACGCATGATTTCCGATGACTTCCAGCAAGCCTTCAAAGTGTGCGATGTCATTGCGGGTCCTGTGGCACCAACGGTGGCATGGAAGTTGGGCGAAAAAGCCGACGATCCTGTGGCCAATTATTTGGCCGACATCTTTACCTTGCCTGCGTCACTCGCTGGCTTGCCAGGCATGAGCGTGCCCGCAGGTTTTGGCGAAGAGGGCATGCCTGTGGGCTTGCAGCTCATTGGCAATTACTTCAAAGAAGCACAGTTGCTCAATGCCGCACACCGTTTGCAGCAGGCCACTGACTTTCACCTCCGTCAACCAGGGGGCGCAAAATGAGCACGAAACAAAAATCGCTGTTGGTCCAAGGCTACGAAGTGGTCATTGGCTTTGAAACCCACGCCCAACTTTCGACGCAAAGCAAAATCTTCAGCCGTGCGCCTACAGCGTTTGGTGCAGAGCCCAACACGCAAGCGTGTGCGGTGGATTTGGCGTTGCCAGGCACGCTGCCTGTGATGAACAAAGGTGCCGTAGAACGCGCCATTGAATTGGGCTTGGCGGTGGGTGCGCACATTGCAGAAGAGAGTATCTTCGCGCGCAAAAATTACTTCTATCCCGACCTGCCCAAGGGCTATCAAATCAGCCAGTTTGAAATTCCCGTGGTGCAAGGCGGTGAGGTGTCGTTCTTTGTGGGCGACGAGAAAAAAACCGTTCGCTTGGTCGTTCTTTGTGGGCGACGAGAAAAAAACCGTTCGCTTGGTGCGCGCGCATCTGGAAGAAGATGCGGGCAAATCATTGCACGAAGACTTCATTGGCCAAAGCGGCATTGACCTGAATCGTGCAGGTACACCGCTGTTGGAAATTGTGACCGAGCCCGACATTCGCTCTAGCGAAGAAGCGGTGGCCTATGCCAAAGAGTTGCACAAAATTGTGACCTGGATTGGCATTTGCGATGGCAACATGCAAGAGGGTAGTTTCAGGTGCGATGCCAACGTGTCGGTGCGCAAGCCTGGCGGCCCTTTAGGCACACGCCGCGAAATTAAAAACTTGAACAGCTTCAAGTTCATGCAGCAAGCCATCGACTTTGAAGTGCGCTGGCAAATTGAACAAATTGAAGACGGCTTTGAAATTCAACAAGCCACGGTGCTGTTCGATCCGGATACGGGCGAAACACGCGCCAT
Organism: Pseudomonadota bacterium; assembly: GCA_041172085.1. Taxonomy (GTDB): domain Bacteria; phylum Pseudomonadota; class Gammaproteobacteria; order Burkholderiales; family Burkholderiaceae_C; genus Limnohabitans_A. Next base: position 3,795 of record JBEDKQ010000190.1, read on the forward strand.
GCGCACCAAAGAAGATGCGGCCGATTACCGTTATTTCCCCGATCCCGATTTGCCACCCTTGGTGATTGGTCGCGATTGGGTGGCGCGTGTTCAATCCGAGATGACCGAGTTGCCCCGCGTCATGGCGGCACGTTTTGTGGCCGACTACGGTTTGCCCGAATACGATGCCACCACCCTCACACAAAGCAAAGCCATGGCCGCTTATTTTGAAGCGGCTGCCAAGGC
>JBEDKQ010000191.1:0-3001 GCA_041172085.1 Pseudomonadota bacterium
CCCGAGCCGTCGATGAAAATCATTGGCGACATCATTGAGTACACGGCCAAGAACATGCCGAAGTTCAACTCAATTTCTATTTCGGGCTATCACATGCAAGAAGCGGGTGCCAATCAGGCGCTTGAAATGGCCTTTACTTTGGCCGACGGCAAAGAGTATGTCAAAACCGCCATTGCCAAAGGCATGGACGTGGACTACTTTGCAGGCCGCTTGTCGTTCTTCTGGGCAGTGGGCATGAATTTCTATTTGGAAATTGCCAAAATGCGCGCAGCGCGTTTGCTGTGGTGCCGCATCATGAAGGGCTTCGATGCGAAGAACCCCAAGAGCCTGATGTTGCGCACGCACAGTCAAACCTCTGGCTGGTCACTCACCGAGCAAGACCCCTACAACAATGTGGTGCGCACCACCATTGAAGCCATGGCGGCGGTGTTTGGTGGCACGCAATCTTTGCACACCAACAGCTTTGACGAAGCCATTGCCTTGCCCACCGAGTTCAGCTCGCGCATTGCGCGCAACACGCAACTGATCATTCAGGAAGAGACGCACATCACCAACGTGATCGACCCCTGGGCTGGCAGCTACATGATGGAATCCCTCACACAAGAAATGGCCGACAAAGCCTGGGCCATCATTGAGGAAGTAGAAGCCATGGGCGGCATGACCAAAGCCGTTGACAGTGGTTGGGCCAAGCTCAAAATTGAAGCGGCGGCAGCCGAGAAGCAAGCACGCATTGACTCGGGCAAAGACGTCATTGTGGGTGTGAACAAATACAAGCTGGCTAAAGAAGATCCAATTGACATCTTGGCCATCGACAACGTCCGAGTGCGCGACGGTCAAATTGAGCGCTTGAAAAAAATCCGCGCCACGCGTGACAACGCCAAGGTGCAAGCCGCATTGGACGCACTCACGGCCTCGGCCGAAAGCGGCGAAGGCAATTTGCTCGACCTCAGCATTCAAGCCATTCGCTTGCGAGCAACGGTGGGTGAAGTGTCGGATGCATTGGAAAAAGTTTTTGGACGCCACCGCGCCGATACACAAAAGGTGACCGGTGTGTACGCAGCTGCTTACGACTCAGCCGAAGGTTGGGACCAACTGAAAAAAGAAATCAACGAATTTGCTGATGCTAAGGGCCGCCGCCCTCGCGTGATGATCAGCAAGTTGGGCCAAGACGGTCACGACCGCGGCGCCAAAGTGGTGGCCACGGCCTTTGCCGATTTGGGCTTTGATGTGGACATGGGACCCTTGTTCCAAACGCCAGAAGAATGCGCGCGCCAAGCCATTGAAAATGACGTACACGCTGTAGGCGTTTCAACCTTGGCAGCAGGTCACAAAACTTTGGTGCCTGCCATCATTGCTGAGTTGAAGAAGCAGGGCGCTGACGACATCATCGTGTTTGTGGGCGGCGTCATTCCACGTCAAGATTACGACTTTTTGTACGAAGCCGGTGTGAAGGGCATCTATGGCCCCGGCACCCCCATTCCAGCCAGCGCCAAAGATGTTTTGGAGCAAATTAAAAAGGCCTTAGGTTGACCCCTCAAGACCTCATGCAAGGTGTGTTGCAGGGCCAGCCCGCGGTTCAACGTCGCGCCATGGCCAAGTCCATCACCTTGCTCGAGTCCACGCTGCCTGCACACCGTGTGCAAGCGGATGAATTGCTCACGGATTTGTTACCGCACTCAGGCAAGTCATTTCGCTTGGGCATCAGTGGTGTGCCAGGCGTCGGTAAATCGACTTTCATTGAAGCGCTGGGTTTGTTCTTGATTGCGCAAGGTCACCGTGTAGCAGTGTTGGCCATTGACCCATCGTCCACAGTTTCTGGCGGCTCAATCTTGGGCGACAAAACGCGCATGGAACACCTCAGCGTTCACGAGAAAGCCTACATTCGCCCCAGCCCTTCGAGTGGCACCTTGGGCGGTGTGGCTGAAAAAACGCGTGAAGCCATGTTGGTGTGCGAAGCCGCAGGCTACGACGTGGTCATTGTGGAAACTGTGGGCGTAGGGCAGAGCGAAACGGCTGTGGCCAACATGACCGACATGTTTGTGCTGATGCAATTGCCCAATGCCGGTGACGATTTGCAAGCCATCAAAAAAGGCGTGATGGAATTGGCCGATTTGGTGGTGATTAACAAGGCCGACATTGACACTTCTGCTGCAACGCGCGCAGAAGCGCAAATTACAAGTGCATTGCGTTTGTTGGGCTTGCATGGCAACCACGATCATGCGCACCACAACGAAGACATTTGGCATCCTGAAGTTTTGCAAATCAGTGCGTTGCTGAATCAGGGAGTCGACAGTTTTTGGCACCGCGTGCAAAAGTTCAAACGCCTGCAGCAGGCCAATCAAAAATTTGAACAACGCAGACAACATCAAGCTCAAGCCTGGATGTGGGAACGCATCGATGCGGGCTTGAAACAAAATTTTCGAGGTCAGGTCAGTGTGAAAGCGCTGCTGCCTGAACTCACTCAAAAGGTGATCTCAGGCCAAGTGCCTGCATCCACTGCTGCTAGACAACTGCTGGCTGCTTATCAAGCAACTGGTTTTCCCACGAATTGAAATATCCCGTATTGGAGTGAAGAAAGTAAATCATGCAAGACATCATTCAACAACTCGAAACCAAACGCGCCGCAGCCCGCATGGGTGGTGGCCAAAAGCGCATCCTTGAAGTGTTACTAGACGAGGGTACCTTCGAAGAGTGGGACATGTTTGTGGAGCATCGCTGCACAGACTTTGGCATGCAAGACAACAAGATTCCAGGTGACGGTGTGGTCACCGGCTACGGCATGATCAATGGCCGCTTGGTGTTTGTGTACAGCCAAGACTTCACTGTGTTTGGCGGCGCCTTGTCTGAATCACATGCCGAGAAGATTTGCAAAATCATGGACCAAGCCATGAAGGTGGGTGCCCCTGTGATTGGCTTGAACGATTCGGGCGGTGCGCGCATTCAAGAGGGTGTGGCCTCCTTGGGCGGCTATGCCGAAGTGTTCCAGCGCAACGCCATGGCC
>JBEDKQ010000192.1:0-2635 GCA_041172085.1 Pseudomonadota bacterium
TCTTTAGCTCAGTCGGTTAGAGCGATGGAATCATAATCCACAGGTCCGCGGTTCGAATCCGTGAAGAGCCACCAAACTTAGAGCCCCCCGTGCATGCACTGGGGGCTTTTTTCATGGACTTTGAACAGGCAGGCCCCATGAACGCAGACAACCGCCGCGGTATTTTGGCCATGAGCCTGGCCATGGCATTGTTCATTGCCAACGATGCGCTGGTCAAACAAGTCAGCGCATCACTGCCTGGTCCCCAACTCATTTTCATTCGAGGCCTGATGGCAACCACCTTGGTACTCATCATGGCGCAGGCCATGGGTCATTTAAAAAACTGGCGCATGATGCTCAATGGCAAGTTGTGGCTTCGGGGCGCAGTCGATGCCATGGCCTCACTAACCTACTTAACCGCAGTTTTTCATTTGCCCTTGGGCAATGCCACGGCCATCAACTTGGCTTCGCCTTTGTTCATCACCTTGTTTGCTATTTTCTTTTTCAAAGAGCGTGTTACCTTGCAGCGCGGTGCACTCATTCTTTTAGGGTTTGCTGGGGTGTTGATGGTGGTGCAACCTAGGTCTGACGGCTTCAATGTTTATGCATGGATTTGTGTGTTGGCTACGTTGTTTCATGCCACGCGCGACACGCTCACACGGGCTATTGGCCTTCACATACCATCTTTGCTCGTCACCTTGTCCACTGCTGTGTCAGTGGCCTTTGCAGCGGGCAGCATCACCCTCACGCAAACTTGGGTGCCCGTCTCAAGTACATCTATGGCTCTGCTGTTTTGTGCCTCTCTTTTCTTGTCCATTGCCTACTATTTTTTAATTGTGGCCATGCGTTCTGGAGAAATGAGTTTGGTGGCACCCTTCCGCTACAGCGGCTTGCTGTTTGCCTTGCTCATTGGCTATGTGGTGTGGGACGAAGTGCCCAACCTGCTGGCTTGGGTGGGCATTGCATTGCTGGTGGTTTCGGGCTTGCTCATCTTGCGAGCCGAGCGCCTCAAGCATCCAGCGTGATGTTGGCCTTGCGCACCACTTGCGCATACTTTTCAATTTCTAATTTCAAAAACTGTGCAAACTTATCAGGGGTACCCGACAAAGAGGCAATGCCACCTTTTTGAAATGCCTCCAGTATTGCCGGTGCCAGCAATGCTTTGTTCACTTCAGCATTCAAGCGCTCCACGATGGCATCGGGCGTGTTGGCAGGCGCCAGCAAGCCATTCCACGAGTTCGATTCCAATGGCACGCCTTGTTCTGCCAAAGTAGGAATGTCTGGCGCATACACTGAGCGTTTGGCTGTGGCCATGCCCAGTGCCACCAATTTGCCAGACTGCACATGGCTTCTAAACTCTGGCCAGTTGCCAAACATCAATGTGACTTGCCCGCCCAACAAATCTGACAGTGCTGGCGCTTGGCCTTTGTAGGGTACGTGCACCCAATTCATGCCCATTTGCTGTGCCAATGCTGCACCAGACAAATGGGCTGAGGTGCCGTTGCCAAAGGAGGCATAGCTGATTTTGTCTGCTGCCGCTGCACTTAACGCTTTGAGGTCACTGAGTTTTTTAAGGCCGCTGCCAGGATGCGTGGCCAGCACATGTTCGGACATGCCCATCAGCGCCACAGGACGCAAATCTTTGAGCGTATCGTAGGGAAGCTTCTTGACCAAGGTTTGGTTGGCCGCAAAACTGTTGGCCACCGTGACAAAGCTGTAGCCATCAGCAGCAGACTTGGCAACTGCGTCCACGCCAATCACCGTACCCGCACCTGGTTTGTTTTCAACGATGACTGGCTGCCCCATCTGTTTGGCCAATTCAATGCCCACCAAACGCGTGACGTAGTCTGTGGTGCCACCGGGCGTAAAGGGCACCACCAACTTCAAAGCTTTGGAAGGCCATGCAGATTGCGCTTGGGCCAAAGAACTGGCAGCCAGCGAACCAGAAGCCGCAAGCGCGACTTGCCACTGTAGGAGTTGATTCAAGCATTGACGTCGAGAAATTGTCATACCATGTCCTCTTTGAATGATCCAAAATAATAACTGACAGACAGCCCCTCTATTGGCCAACAGGAGACACCATGACACATCGCACTTGGAACCGGAGAACATCACTCACGCAATATGCAGCAGTTTTGTCATTTGCTGCTCTTCAATTGTTGGCGTCTAGCGCTTGGGCCCAAGCTGCCTGGCCCAACAAACCCATTAAATTCATTGTGCCTTTTGCCTCTGGTGGGGCCAACGATTTGTTGGCCAGAGCCGCAGCAGAGGGCGCCGCCAAGGTGCTAGGTCAGCCCGTGGTGATTGAAAACAAACCGGGTGCTGGTGGCACTTTGGGCACCATGCTGGGCATCAAAAGCGCGCCCGATGGCTACACGTTTTTAATCAGTGCGGCAGGTGTGATTTCCAACACCATGATTAAAAAATCTGCGCCCTACAAAGACAACGATTTGGTGCCCGTGGTCATGATTGGTTTGGCGCCCTCCATCATCGTGACGTCGGCCAAATCAAAGAACACCACGCTGAAGGAGTTCATTGAAAACGCCAAGCAAGGTCAAGGCGCGCACTTTGCAACAGCAGGTACGGGCAGCACACCGCACTTTGTGGCCGAGATGATGAACATGAAGTACGGCACCAAACTGATTCCTGTGCCCTA
>JBEDKQ010000193.1:0-2611 GCA_041172085.1 Pseudomonadota bacterium
TTTGGCACCCGCCGAAATGGCTTCGGTGGTGCTGTAACGTTCGTCCACTTCGTAGACGTTCAAACCAAAACGTCCGCGCAGTTGCCGCGCAAATTTTTGGGCCCGAAGGGTGTTTTCATGCGATGCGCCATCTGGGTGAAAAGGCACGCCAACCACCAAAGCGTCGGGCGCCCATTCTTTGATGCGTTTTTCGATGTGTGCAAAGCGGGCGTCGCCTTCGGCCACCACAGTCGCTTGGGGGGTGGCTTGACGCAGCATGCGATTGCCCACCGCGACGCCAGTGCGTTTCATGCCAAAGTCAAAGGCCAAAAAACTCTGCTGTGACGCAGGCACAGAGAGCGCCTGGTCTAGGCTCATGCGTGGCCCACCTGGGTGGACAGCATCCAAGATTGCAAGCCCAACAAGCTCAGGGCTTTGTCGTAGCGTTGCTCGATGGGGGTGTCGAAAATGACGACAGGATCGGCGGCCACAGTGAGCCAACTGTTTTCACCAATTTCAGACTCCAACTGGCCTTCACCCCAAGAGGCGTAGCCCAAGGTGACCAAGACCCGTTGGGGGCCAGAGCCATTGGCCATGGCTTCCAGCACATCTTTGGAGGTGGTCATGGCCAAGCCGCCGGGGACGCTTAAGGTGGAGGCATAGATGGAGTTGGTTTTTTCATCTGAATCTGCTTCCAGCATGGGTTCGTGCAGCACAAACCCTCGTTCGGTTTGAACCGGCCCGCCATGCAATACATTGGATTGCAATAGGTCTTGACGTGTGAGGGGCAACTCGACTTTTTCGAACAAATGCTTCAGACTGAGATCGCCGGGCTTGTTGATGATCAGGCCCATGGCACCCCGCTCTGAGTGTTCACACAGGTACACCACACTTTTGGCAAATACTGGGTCCTCCAAACCGGGCATGGCAATCAAAAAATGATGCGAAAGCTGAGTGGAGGCAAAATCGGCAGACATGCTCCAATTTTAACGGTCTCAAACCCATGCACAAACCCTTTTCTACCGGCTTGGTCTGGTTTCGGCGAGATTTACGCGTTGCCGACAACGCCGCCCTGTTTCACGCCCTCAAAAACTGCAACAAAGTGCAGTGTGTGTTTGTCTTTGACACCGATATCCTGAACCCCTTACCCCGCAAGGATCGCAGGGTTGCTTTCATCCAAGAATCCTTGCTTGAACTGGACCACCTGCTGCGTCAAGCCGCCACCGAGGCAGGGGTTGACCCCAAACTGGCAGCCCAAGCAGGACTCATTGTGTTGCACGGCAATCCTGTCAAAGAAATAGCACACCTGGCCAAACACATTGAAGCCCAGGCCGTTTTTGCCAACCACGACGACGAGCCTGCCGCCCTCGCCCGCGATGCCCAAGCTCGAGGCGCCTTGGCCAATGCCGGCATTCCCCTTCACACCTACAAAGACCACGTGGTGTTTGAACGACAAGAAGTCCTCACCTTGGCTGGCAACCCCTACACCGTGTTTACCCCCTACAAAAATGCCTGGCTCAAAAAGCTGCAAGCGCAAGATCTGGCGCCCCACCCTGTGGCCGAGCACGCGGCTGCCCTGGCCCCAAGACCCAAGGCTTACCAAAATCCGGTACCGACCTTGCCCGACCTTGATTTTGAAGAAGTCGACCTTGCGGCATTGCATTACAAAACTGGCGTCTCGGGTGCACAAACCTTGCTACAAGACTTTTTGCACCGCATTGATCGCTATGAAGAGACTCGTAACTTCCCCGCCATCAAAGGCCCCAGCTACCTTAGCGTGCACCTGCGCTTTGGCACGGTGTCCATTCGGCAGTTGGCTTCAGAAGCCTGGGGCCGCTACAAAACCAGTGAGGGCGCTAGCGTTTGGTTGTCGGAACTCATTTGGCGCGACTTTTACGCCCAAATTTTGGCCAATTTTCCACATGTGGCCGAGCGCAGCTTCAAGTCCGAATACGACGCCATTCATTGGGATCACGGGCCACACGGCAAAGCCCTGTTTGCCGCTTGGTGCGAAGGCCGCACGGGTTACCCATTGGTCGATGCTGCCATGGCACAAATTAACCAAACGGGCTACATGCACAACCGCCTGCGAATGGTGGTGGCCTCTTTTCTTACCAAAGATTTGGGGGTCGATTGGCGCTGGGGAGAAAAGTACTTTGCCCAGCACCTCATCGACTTTGACCTTTCGGCCAACAACGGCGGCTGGCAGTGGGCCAGTTCTAGTGGCTGCGATGCCCAGCCCTACTTTCGCATCTTCAACCCCGTCACGCAAAGCCAGAAGTTCGATCCTCAGGGCAAATTCATCAAGCGGTATTTACCGCAATTGGCCGGACTAGAAGGTGCAGATCTTCACGCGCCATGGGAAGCCAAGCCATTGGCGCTTCAAGCGGCCGGCATTACTTTGAGTAAAGACTACCCCCTGCCAGTGGTGAACCATGCAGAGGCCAGAGAGAAAACCTTGGCGCGCTACGCCGTGGTTAAAAAAGTGGCTTAGATGGCCACCATTTCAAAGTCTTCTTTGCGGGCGCCGCACTCTGGGCAGGTCCAGTTCATGGGCACATCGGCCCAGGCGGTGCCGGGGGCAATGCCATCTTCAGGACATCCTGCGGCCTCGTCGTAAATCCAGCCGCAA
>JBEDKQ010000194.1:0-2591 GCA_041172085.1 Pseudomonadota bacterium
ATCTCATCACTTTTGGTATCGACCGTGCCCACAATGAGGATGGTGGGACGCTTCATGCGCGGCCCTCCTGAACTGCCGCAAAGGCGGCCTCCAAAACGTCGCACATGAAATCAACCTCTTCACGCGTGATCACAAGCGGGGGTGACAAAATTAAATTGGGTCCCGAGATACGCACCATGAGGCCAGCCTTGTAGGCAGCTTTGGCTACTCTTGCTGGAATATCGCTTGTGCGGGTCATCGGTATACGTTTTGCTTTATCGCTGACCATCTCAATGCCCAACATCAAACCAACACCTCGCACATCACCCACAAAGCTGCAGGTGTCAACCAACTTTCGCAAGCGTGTTTGCAAATGTGCGCCTACACGGGCTGCATTGCCGGTCACGTCGAGCGTTTCAATTTGTTCAAGAGTGGCCAGCGCCGCTGCTGCTGCAATGGGGTGGGCGCTGTAGGTATAACCATGCGACACCGAAGCTGTGCCCGTGGTATCAGCATCAAACACTTCTGCTATGCGTCGATTGATGGCTGTTGCACCCAGTGGGATGTAGCCCGATGAGATGCCTTTTGCCAGACACCACATGTCGGCATTCACGCCCCATAATCGAGTTCCAAACAATTCGCCACTGCGGCCAAAACCGGTCACAACTTCATCTGCAATTAAGAGCACGCCGTATTTGTCACAAATCTGGCGAACCAGTGGCCAGTAGTTAGGGGGTGGCACAATGACGCCACCGGCACCCTGCACTGGCTCGGCAATGAACGCAGCAACAGTGTCCGGCCCTTGAAACACAATTTCTCGCTCCAACAGTTCAGCACAAATTTCTCCGAGTCTGATCGGGTCTTCGGTGTAGGGGTTGTGATATACCCAAGGCGTGTCGATGTGAAAACAGCCAGGCAACAACGGCTCGTAAGCACGGCGAAAGTTGGTATTGCCATTCACGCTCATGCCACCAAAATGTACGCCGTGATAGCCCTGTCGCAAGCTGATGAACTTGAACCGGTCGGCTTGGCCTTTGAGCTTCCAATATTGACGTGCTACTTTAAGCGCTCCCTCCACAGCATCCGAGCCACCGTTTGAAAACATCACGCTTGCAACGTCTTCTGGTTGCATCATCTGCACCAAACGTTTGGACAATTCGATGGCTCGCACATGGGTGGTGCCGCGAAACACGTTGTAGAAAGGCAGCTCGTCCATTTGAGCCACGATGGCGTCGCGCACAGGGCGATTGCTGTGACCTAGATTGCACGCCCACAGTCCGCCCACCCCGTCTAACATCTTGTGGCCATCAACGTCCCAAATCCAACAACCTTCTCCTTTGGCGATGATGTCGGGCGTGGTTTTTTTCATGGCACCTGGATGCGCCATAGGGTGCCAAATGTATTGCGCGTTATCGGCCTTCAGTTGGTCATTGTTCATGATTTTTTCTTTCAATTCAAAGCTGAATCCAAGCTGTTTTCAGATCAAGGTATTTGTCCATGGCATGCATCGACTTGTCATGCCCGTTGCCAGACTGCCTTACCCCACCCAATGGCACCGTGATGTCGGGGCCGCCATAAGTATTGACATGCACCACGCCGGCTTTGATAGCGCGCACCATGCGATGCGCACGCGACAGACTGCCCGTCCAAACGGCAGACGCCAATCCATAGGTTGAATCGTTGGCCAATCGCACAGCATCCGCTTCGTCTTCAAAGGGCAGCACAGCCAACAAAGGGCCAAATACTTCTTCACGCGCCAGTGTCATGTTGGGCGTAACCCCTTCAAACAAAGCAGGTGCCATGTAGCTTCCGCCAGCAACCGGGTTGAGCGCCTGACCACCCACACGCAAACGCGCACCTTCTTGAAGAGCAGTTTGAACTGCTGCTAAATTTTTGGCCAATTGCCTCTCACTGCTTACCGCACCGATTTCGGTGGTCACGTCCAACGGATCGCCCACACGTAACTTGTCTGCAATGTTGTGAAGTCGCTCTACAAATTCATCGTGAACGCTGCGCTGAACCAGCAATCGCGACCCCGCCACACACACCTGGCCGCTGTTGCGATAAATGCCTAAGGCCGAAACTTTGGCCGCTTGCGCCAAGTCAGTGGCATCTTCAAACACAATGTTGGGTGACTTACCGCCCAACTCCAAGTACACCCGCTTCAGGTTGGACTCGGCCGATGCTTTGAGGAGCATGCGCCCCACAGGGCCAGAGCCCGTAAAGGTCAAGATGTCGACATCCATGTGACGGGCAAGCGCCTCCCCTGTCACCGCGCCAGTGCCCGTGACCACATTCAGAACACCCGCTGGCAAGCCTGCTTCAAGGCACAACTGTGCCAAACGGAGCAATGACAAAGACGCGTCTTCTGAAGGCTTGAGCACCACAGAATTGCCAGCAGCCAGTGCAGGGGCAATTTTCCAAGCGCCAATCATCAAAGGAAAATTCCAAGGAACAATGGCTGCAACCACACCTACGGGTTCTTTGTGAATGAGCCCCAATGTGCCCTCTGGTGTTGGGGCAATTTCGCCATTGATCTTGTCGACACACTCGGCGTAATAACGAAACGTACCGGCCGCACTTCCTGGCTCAGCTTTCCAAGCCATGGCTAT
>JBEDKQ010000195.1:0-2961 GCA_041172085.1 Pseudomonadota bacterium
TTCTAGGAATTAGCGTCTTCTCTGCCTAATCAAAAGAAAGCCCTTTTTTAAAATGAGTAAATTTAAATTGACAGTTCATGGATGTGCATTTTTCATTGGGAAAACCAATTTTTTTGACATCTAATTTATGAAAAATTAAGGTTTTTTTGTAGTTTGAGAAATGAGACGCAAGGGAAAACACCGACAAAAAATCTACGAATTAACACCGCACGCTTTCTTGAAAAGTCAACATCGAAATCAGTTCTGGACGCCTTGCGATAGACTGCAAATCAAAAGAAGGAGCATGCCAACATGAACAAAATTTCTTATGGTCTAGCAGAAAAAGTTTGCCTGATTACTGGCGGTGCACAAGGCATTGGAGAAGCTTGTGCGCGTTTATTTTTAGATCAAGGCGCTCAAGTCGTGATCGTCGATGTTCACAAAGAACGGGGAGAGTCGCTTCAATCGCAATTGCAACAACAAGGTCACGAAGTTCTCTTCATTCCCTGTGACATTGGCAACAAAGTAGAAGTTGATGCATTGATCGGCCAAGTACTTGAACGCTATGGACGTGTGGATATTTTGGTGAGCAACGCCGGCATCTTCAAAGCCGCACCATTTTTAGAAGTCAAAGAAGCCGATTTTGACGAGGTCTTGCGCGTTAATTTGCGAGGCGCATTTTTAATGGGGCAAGCCGTGGCGCGTGTCATGAAAGAAAAAGGCGGGGGTGCCATCGTTCACATGAGTTCTGTCAATGGCGTTTTGGCCATTCCAGAAATTGCGTCATACAACGTCAGCAAAGGTGGCCTCAACCAATTGACGCGTGCCATGGCCTTGGCATTGGCCGATGACGGCATCAGGGTCAATGCTGTCGCGCCAGGCACCATTGCAACCGAATTGGCCAGTAAGGCAGTTTTAACCAGCGATCAAGCGCGCAACAAAATCCTTGGCCGCACACCCCTGAAGCGCCTTGGTGACCCCTCTGAAGTGGCGCATGTTGTTGCGTTTTTAGCCAGCGATGCAGCCAGCTACATCACAGGCGAAGTGATCACGGTAGACGGTGGCCGAATGGCCTTGAACTACACCGTAGAAATTCCCAGCAAGCCCAGTGCCATCTGATAAGAATCTTTTGGATTCGTCACATCAAATTGCACCGTGTGCCAACCTGCTTTGATAGCCCCAATCACATTGCGACTTTGGTCGTCTACAAATACACAGTCTGTGGGTAGCACGCCCAAGGCTTCTGAGCACAGCTCGTAGGCTCTGCGATCTGGCTTCAGGATACCGGTATAGGTTGCGTCAATGATGACGTCAAAGATCTGTAGCAATGGCAATCTTTCTCTAAAACTGGCGCCATAGAAAAGGTCAAGCTCATTGGAGAGCACCGCCATCTTGCAACCTGCCGCCTTTGCTTGTTGAACCGCCGCAATAGCCTCTGGTCGAATGACCGCTTCAACATCGGCACCTCGCGCACGCTGGACAAATGTCTGCATATCTTGCCAGTCTTCACCCAACAGTTTGCCCACTTCACGTGTACGTGCCATCCAGTAATCACGCTCGCTGATTTGATCAGCCTGCATGGCTTGCCACAAGGTATCGGTCTCGGGCTCAAACGGACCTCGCCAGGTAAGGGTGCCACGCGGCAAACCCAAAGCCTTCTCACTCAAATCATGTGTCTCAAACAAGGTACGGCTAATCACACCACCAAAATCAAGCACCAAGGCCTTAGAAGAACGAACAGTCATTGAACGACTTTCTTCACAAAACCACGAGCAATCCATTCATCAAACACCGCAAGCACTTGCTGAACGAAGCCAGCATCGTTGATGTGCGCGTCAATGCGTGACACTTCAACACCTTTTAAATTACAGCGCTCAAATTCATCTAGCAGCGCAGTCATCCCCTCTGGGTCATGCATTGGCGCACCGGGACGGTCCCACTCTTCAATGCCCAATTTTGGCAACACCAAATGCACCGGACCTTTGGCCTGACGCAAGCGACTGGCCAACTCTTGCGCAAACTCTCTGCGCATGTTCGCGTCGATGCCAACTGAAGCGATCAAGCGATTGTGTGCGTGGTAGGGTCGGCCTGCAAAGCGCTCAGGCATCTGTCCCCAGGCTGGGTAATCCACCAAATCAGTCGCCCCTGGCGCCACAATCATGGGCACCCCATTGAGTCCTGCACCCAGTAGCCGATCAGGTCCGGCACTGACCACCGAGCCCCCCATTTGGTTGACCATTTCCTGCAAGCTGAAATCCATCACACAGGCAAACTGACCCTGCGCTGCCAACGACTCAAATGCGCGACCGCCCATACCCGTTGTATGAAAAACAGCCAAGTCAAACCCACGTCGGTGCAATTCGGGCTGAAGTTGAACCATGTACTTCAAACAGCTTGAGCCCAACGAGGTCATACCCACCACAGGTCGCTCAAATTTTGGCGCTCGGGCCACACGGCACGCACCCACGACAGCGCCAGCGGCTTGCGCCAACGCTGACTGGCACAGGCTATTGAGCCCATAGAGGCCACCTGCCCACAGCACCATCATCAAATCAGGCGGCATGCGTTCGGGCGGCAAGAGTGGCGAAAAAGCCACCCACATCCAGCGCCAAGTCGGTGCCCATGGTACCGCCCAGTACCAACAGACCATCTATGCGACCTGCTTTTTGTAACTGCGAAGCCAACTTGCTAGCACCTTGCGCCATTAAGGCCATGGCGCTGTTCTCGTCGCCACTGTCCATCACTTGTTGCAATGTCGTGCCAGCTGCCGTTGCAACCTCGGTGTTGGCAATGTCGGGCACCACACGGCCCTTGGCCAACACACCCACGTCCATGATCAAAGACTGCCCGCCTGCAGCCAGGACTTGTTCACGCATAAAGCCAATCTCATCACTTTTGGTATCGACCGTGCCCACAATGAGGATGGTGGGACGCTTCATGCGCGGCCCTCCTGAACTGCCGCAAAGGCGGCCTCCAAAACGT
>JBEDKQ010000196.1:0-4498 GCA_041172085.1 Pseudomonadota bacterium
TGCGCGAGATCGTGTACAACGCAGGTGGCGAGCCATCCGTTGTTGTGAACGCTGTGATGGCCGGTAAAGGCAACTACGGCTTCAACGCAGCCAACGACACCTACGGTGACATGATTGAAATGGGCATCTTGGACCCAACCAAAGTAACACGCACTGCTTTGCAAAACGCAGCGTCTGTGGCTTCTTTGATGTTGACCACAGAGTGCATGGTTTCAGAAGCACCGAAAGACGACGCACCTGCCGGCGGCATGCCTGACATGGGCGGCATGGGTGGTATGGGCGGCATGGGCATGTAATTGCCTGCTGCCTCAAGGGTCTGCACAGACCTTTGACCTCGCACCCAAAACCCCGCAAGCAATTGCGGGGTTTTTTTATGCCCTCCGTTCAAGAGACTTGAATGAGACTTAAGATGTGAGCATGCAAAAAATGCCTTGGCTTTTGGTGATGTCGCTTCTGATGAAGTTGATCTTCAGCGCCAGCTTGGGATTGATGTCGACTGCTCATGCCGCGTCAACCGACACCCAGCGCACGATGCATTCAAGTACAACGCCATTGGCGTTTCAAGACCATTGTGGTGGGCACACTTCAGAGACTGATCAAGCAAGCCATTCATCAGATTCATCGCATGGCGCATCCGATTGCCATGAATGCTGCACCATGGGTCTACTCCGTGCAAGCATCCCAGAGTCCTTGATGAAACCTCAAATGCCGCCCGCGCACAAGCCCATTGCTTGGCTGAACTCGGCGCCACAACCGCACCTGCGACCGCCCATTTCCTGAAATTCCTAGATCGCACTTTCAGTCCCTTCTTGTCAAAAGAAGGTTGATCCATGTCGCGCTTCAATGCAGAGCGCAAGGAATTTTCATGACAGTCTCTTTTCAAATTCAACACAGCGCCATGCTGCTCAAATATTCGGGCATCAGTTTTATTTCGGGCGCCGTCAACCATTTCAGTGGCGAACGCTCGCTATGGACCGCAGCAATCGGTATCGTTCTGTTTGTGGCCGGCGCATGGATGGAACACCGCAGTCAAAACAGCACGCAAAGTTTGATTGAATCACTTTGGGTGGGCACGTTACTGTCCATTGGTTTGGGCTTCTTCACAGGCGGCCTGCAACACTTCCCAGACTCGCCTGCGCGCAGTGCGTGGGTCGTGCCTTTGGGATTTGCCATTTCTATTTTGGCGCTGATGTTCACACTCAAAATGCGCATGCAACGCGCATTGATGGTGTATTCATTGAGCTTGGGGCTTGCGGTGTGCGCCAGCAGTTGGGCGGCTTATCAAGCCTTAGAGCGCAACCCAGAATGGGCGGCGGGTGGTCATGCACACGGCGCAGAAGACGCGCATGACACACACAGTGCGCCCGACAACACACCCATGCACAGCGCCATGGTGATCGATCGAACCGTCCAAGTCGACATGAACGACACGATGCGTTTTACCCCCGACCTGCTACAAGTTGCGGCGGGTGAAACACTCAAATTGGTGGTGCACAACAGCGGTAAATTGCCGCATGAAATGGTCTTGGGCTCTGAAGCCGCGCTCCAAGCCCACGCGCTTGAGATGAAACAATCGGCAGGGCACTCAGGCGGGCACGATCACGCTTCTGGTAATGACTTGCTGGCACTGAGCGTCAAGCCAGGAGAAACCAAAGAGTGGGTGATCAAGTTCGAGCAAGCTCAGACTTTGCAGATGGCTTGCCTCATCCCAGGTCATTTTGAAGCCGGCATGAAGGGGCAAGTGATTGTGCAGGACAAGGGGGCAACAATGCCCTCAGCGCAAACGAAAAAACCCGTCAACGAACACGATCACAGTAGCCACAAGCACTGAAGAAAGAAGGGCCAGAAATGTCTGGCCCTGTTCAAGCTTAAGCTGCGCGAACCCTCTGCAGCAATTGCGCTGTAGAGGCGTCTAGCCCGGCAACATCACCCGATTCAATGCGCGCATGAATGTCTTTGGCCAACACCTTGCCCAACTCCACACCCCATTGGTCAAAACTATTTATGCCCCACACCGCCCCACTCACAAATACGCGGTGTTCTTGTAAGGCAATCAAAGCGCCCAAGTTAAATGGCGTTAAGTCTTCCAACAAAATGAAGGTACTGGGCCGGTTACCTTTAAAGTTTTTGCCTGAGCCAACACGTTGGACAACAACAAAGCTTGGTGATCGGGCAGCGCATGCGTGGCGTTTTTGACTGCCACAAACTCCAGTGGCACCACATCGGTTCCTTGATGCAACATTTGGAAAAATGCATGCTGCCCGTTGGTACCAGGCTCGCCCCACAACACCGGTGACGTGCCGTAGGACAAAGCTTGCCCCGCATGGTCCACCTGCTTGCCATTGCTCTCCATCTCGAGCTGCTGCAAGTAAGGCGCAAAGCGTTTCAAGGCGCTGTGATACGGTGCAATACAGCGGCTTGTGTAGTGCAAAAAGTTGCGATACCAAACATCCAACAGACCTAATCGAATGGGCAAATTCTGTGCAGGATCGGCATGCAGAAAATGCTGATCCATGGCATGTGCACCTGCCAAAAACGAGCGAAACTTGTCCGCACCGATGGCAATGGCCAAAGGCAAACCAATGGCCGACCACAAAGAATAACGGCCGCCCACCCAATCCCAAAAACCAAAACAAGTTTGAATGCCAAACTTGCCTGCGGCTTCGACATTGGTGGTGAGCGCTGCAAAGTGACGCGCCACATCCGTGCCGCCCTGGGTTTCAAACCAACGCTTGGCAGACAACGTATTGGTCATGGTTTCCAAAGTGGTGAAGGTTTTAGAGGCTACCAAAAATAAAGTGTTCTCAGCCTTCAAACCCTTCAACACGGCATCCAGTTCATGACCGTCCACATTGGACACAAAATGAAACCGCTTGCTCTGCATGGCATCAGCCTGCAAAGCCATCACCGCCATTTGCGGACCTAAGTCGGAACCGCCAATACCAATGTTGACCACATCGGTGATCTGCTTGTCTGCACGTATATTTTCGGCATAAGAGAGCATGGCGTTCAAAGTCTCATGCACTTCTTTCAAACAAACCTGAACCGAAGCAGGGAGTGCATCCGCTGCAGCGCCCGCCGCGGGATGACGCAACAACCAATGCATCACGGCACGGTTTTCTGTCGCGTTAATGGCCTCACCCGCAAACATGCGATTGCGATGCGTGAACACACCCGCTTGTTCTGCCAAAGCCAACAATTGAGCCTCTATGGCTGTATCCCAGTGGTTTTTCGACAAGTCAGCAAACACACCAGGTGCTTCTTGGCTGAAATGCGTAGCCCGCTTTGCGTCAGATGCAAACGCATCGCGCAAATCAAACCCAGAAAACGCTTTCGCCAGCCCAGTCAAGTCTTGCCAAGCAGCTGTTTGATCACCTCGCATAAACGTCCTTCTCAAGCCGTTTGCGCGGCCAACATCAAGCCTTCCAACTTGATGGCATCGACACAGAAAGCACGAATGCCTTCTGCCAATTTTTCAGTCGCCATGGCGTCTTCGTTCAGCGCAAAACGGAAACCAGCTTCGTTGTATTGCACCAAAGGCAAGTCCATACCTTTGGCAGCTTTCGCATCCAATGATGCTGTTAAGGGTGTTTCATTCGCAGCCAACAAAGCCAGCAAATCAGGACTAATCGTGAGCAAATCACAACCTGCCAAAGCCACAATTTGACCCACATTGCGAAAGCTTGCCCCCATCACTTCGGTGGCAATGTCATTCTTCTTGTAGTAGTTGTAAATAGCGCGGACAGACTTCACACCAGGATCGTTGGCACCAGCACTCGCCGCTTCATCCCAAGCAGCACCTGCAGTCTTTTTGTACCAGTCGTAAATACGACCTACGAACGGTGAAATCAACTGCACCTTGGCTTGACCGCAAGCAACAGCTTGCGCAAACGAGAACAACAAAGTGAGGTTGGTGTGAATGCCTTCGCGCTCCAACTCGGCAGCGGCTTGAATGCCTTCCCAAGTGGCGGCAATTTTGATCAGCACGCGGTCACGTGAAATGCCCTGCGCTTCATACAGGCTCATCAAACGGCGCGCACGCGCCAAAGTGCCCGCAGTGTCAAAGCTCAAACGCGCATCGACTTCAGTCGACACACGGCCAGGAATCGTCTTCAAAATTTCGCAACCAAAGCGAACCAACAAATGGTCCATCACCACATCCAGTGGTTGACCTTTGTGCGCAGCCACAGACTCTGTCAGCAAAGGCGCGTATTCAGGCTTTTGCACCGCCTTCAAGATCAGCGACGGGTTGGTGGTCGCGTCTTGTGGCTGAAACTGCGCCAATTGTTTGAAGTCACCGGTGTCAGCCACCACGGTGGTGTGAGATTTGAGAGCGTCGAGTTGGTTCATGGCAAAAAAATTAAAACAAGGCTTGAATTATCGATGAAACAAAGTTACATTACAAACTCATTTTTATGTAACAAATAAACATGTCCTTCGATTTAGTCTTTTTTGGCGGCACTGGCGACCTCGTTTGGCGCAAATTGATGCCCGCCCT
>JBEDKQ010000197.1:0-2504 GCA_041172085.1 Pseudomonadota bacterium
AGGAAAGCAACAACATGACGGTCTGGAACCCGACGGACAATGGCCATGCCGATTTAACAGACCACGACAGCTTCGTGCCGGGTGCGCCACACAACACCTTCAAGCGACTGCGCAATGAAGACCCGATGGCCTGGTGCGATTGGTCGGGCGGCAAGGGGTTTTGGTCCGTTACTCGGCATGCCGATATTTTGGAGCTCAATCGCAATCACCAAAGATTGAGTTCAGCGCAAGGTATTCGCATGGAAGACCAAACGCGAGAAGAGTATTTGGCAAGGCGAACTTTTCAGGAAACCGATCCGCCAGAACATACGCGAACGCGCATGCTGGTGGCCAAAGCTTTTTCCAAGCCCATGATGGCCTTGTATGAAGATCAAATTCGAGCGCTGTGTGTGACCATTCTCGATCAAGCTTTGGAGCTGGGTGAGTTTGACGCCACGCATCAAATTGCGCGCCAATTGCCCATGCGCATGCTAGGCCGTATTGCAGGCCTGCCAGAAGAAGACCTAGATTGGTTGGTCGACAAAGGCGATGCTCTGATGGGCAACACTGACAGCGACTTTACCAGCCATGTGGTGGACAAGATAGACACCGATGCCTATCGCTTCATGCCATTTCGTTCACCTGCTGGCGCAGATCTCTACGACTATGCAGCGCAACTCATGGAACGCAAACGTAACAGCGGCGACACCACTGGCGTGCTGCATCTCATTACCCAGCCAGATGCACAGGGCAATGTGATCAGTGATACTGAGTTTCGCAATTTCTTTTGCCTGATGGTGGCTGCTGGAAATGACACCACGCGTTATTCCATTGCGGCGGCCTTGCATGCTTTGGCCAACCAGCCCGGATTGATGGCGCAACTTAAATCTATAGAGGGTGACGTAGCTTGGGAAGGCGTAGCCGATGAGTTCATTCGATGGGCGTCGCCTGCAACGCATTTCCGCCGCACGGCCACAGAAGACTTTGAGTACCACGGCAAAAAAATATCAGCCGGCGACAAAGTCTTGCTGTGGTTCATTTCGGGCAACCGAGATGAGCGTGCCTTTGACCAACCCATGACAGTCAACCTGAGCCGAGGTGTCAATCGACATTTGTCCTTTGGCCAAGGCGGTGCACACGCTTGTTTGGGGATGTGGTTGGCCAGGTTGGAGTTGCGAGTTCTGCTACAAGAGTTGATCAAGCGCGTGGAGCGCATTGAACAAACCGGTGAGCATTTGTTTTTACGTTCCAATTTTGTGTGTGGCATCAAACGTTTGCCTGTGCGAATGCATCTTTCTTGAAGGAAATTAACCATGACGTCTAACGTTCAAGAACGCCTGCGGGTGTTGTTTTGTGACCATCTGGCCATAGCGCGCGGCAAGTACGTCACGCTCAAGGCTGGGCAGGGCGGTGGCGCGCGGTTTTGCCGTGGCACCTTTGGCGTCACCTTTGAAAAAGAGCTGATTCCAGCACCTGGCGCTATGGTGATGGAAGGCTTGCCCGATATGGAGGCGGCTTATACGGCCGAGGACATTCGGCCCGGATGGCAGCCCTTTACCAAGGTGGCCATTGGCGATCTCAAGGCCAACGATGGCACGCCGTTGCCGATGTGCGGACGCAGTGCCTTGAAGCGTGCTGTGGCCGATTGGCAGCAAATGGGTTACGAGCCCATGGTGGGCATTGAGCTGGAAGCGTTTGCTTTTCAAATTGAACCCGATGGCTCTTTAAAGCCCTACGAAACGCCTGCTGCGCATGTCTATTCAACAGGACCCTTTTCAGACCCCAGAGGCTTTACCGATGCCTTGTGGGAAAAAGCCACAGCCGCAGGGTTTCGCATCGACAGCATGAACACCGAATACGATGCGCCGCAATTTGAATTCACACTGACCTACGACAAAGCTGTCAAAGCGGTTGACGACATTTTCTTGTTCAGACTGCTGGCGCGCGAAGTGGCTTTTCAGCACGGCATTGTCTTAACCTTTATGCCCAAGCCTATCCTAACTTTGGGTGGCAGTGGGGTTCACATCAACTTCAGTTTGCAAGATGAAAAAGGTCACAACGCCATTTCGGGTGGACACGACGCGCGTCATTTCAATGCGCTCACGCTAGGCTGCACCGCCGGTTTGATGAAACACCACCAAGCCTTGGCTGGCTTGTTGGCGCCCAGTGCCAATTCCTATCAACGACTCCAACCGGCCAGCTTGTCGGGGTTCTGGCAAAACTGGGCTGTCGATCACCGCGGCGTGACTGTTCGCTTGTCGGCAGAAGCTGGACCTGGTGCGCGCATTGAACACCGCATGGGCGATGCCATGGCCAACCCCTACACTCACACTGCCGCTGTGTTGCAAGCTGCACGCTTGGGTGTGGTTAATGCATATCCATTACAGCCCATTGAGACCGGTGATTGCTTAGAAAACAAAGACGCCACCCAGAGTGTGCCCGACACCCTTGCTGGCGCTTTGGATGCCCTAGAAGCAGACACTGCACTCACGCAAGCTTTGGGCGATGGCTTGGTGGCCAACCAT
>JBEDKQ010000198.1:0-4114 GCA_041172085.1 Pseudomonadota bacterium
TTAATCTGTTCTTGAACGCTAAAACGCTTAGTGCGCAGCCCACTGAATGGTGCTGAGGTCGACGCCGTCTTTGTACATTTCCCACAAGGGGCTGAGTTCACGCAGCTTGGCCACGTTGGCTTTGATGGTTTCAATGGCAAAGTCAATTTCTGCTTCGGTGGTCCAACGACCCACGGTCATGCGTAAGCTGCTGTGGGCCAGCTCGTCGCTGCGGCCCAAAGCGCGCAACACATAGCTAGGCTCCAAGCTGGCAGAAGTACAGGCAGAACCTGATGACACCGCCAAGCCTTTGATGCCCATGATGAGCGACTCGCCTTCAACATAGTTGAAGCTCATGTTGATGTTGTGGGGCACGCGCTGGGTGGGGTGACCGTTCAAGAATACTTGCTCAACATCTTTGAGGCCATTGATGAGGCGCTCTTGCAAGGCTTTGGCTTTGGCAATGTCTTGGTCCATTTCCAAACGCGCAATGCGGAAGGCTTCGCCCATGCCCACACATTGGTGTGTGGGCAAAGTGCCAGAACGCATGCCGCGCTCGTGACCACCGCCGTGCATTTGCGCTTCGAGGCGCACGCGGGGCTTGCGGCGCACATACAAAGCACCAATGCCTTTGGGGCCGTAGGTTTTGTGCGAAGCCAAGCTCATCAAATCGACGGGCAAGGTGTTGAGGTCGATGGGCAGTTTGCCTGTGGCTTGTGCAGCATCGACGTGGAAGATGATGCCCTTCTCGCGGCAGATGGCGCCAATGGCGGGGATGTCTTGAATCACGCCAATTTCGTTGTTCACAAACATAACGCTGACCAAGATGGTGTCTGGGCGCAAAGCAGCCTTGAACACCTCGAGGTTAACCAAACCATCGTCTTGTACGTCAAGGTAAGTTACCTCAAAGCCTTGACGCTCTAGTTCACGCATGGTGTCGAGCACGGCTTTGTGTTCAGTCTTGACCGTGATGAGGTGCTTGCCGCGAGATTTGTAAAACTGCGCAGCGCCTTTCAAGGCCAGGTTGTTGGACTCGGTGGCGCCGCTGGTCCAGACAATTTCGCGAGGGTCGGCACCAATGAGGTCGGCCACGTCTTTGCGGGCTTTTTCTACGGCTTCTTCGGCTTCCCAGCCCCAAGCGTGGCTGCGTGAAGCGGGATTGCCAAAGTGCTCGCGCAACCAAGGAATCATGGCATCGACCACACGCGGATCACAGGGATTGGTGGCGCTGTAGTCGAGGTAAATGGGGAAATGAGGTGTGGAGTTCATGCTTGAAAACTTCTCAAGATTTAACCAAGGTATTGCCTAAGGCAAACACGGAGTTGGGGGCATTGACGCGCATCGGCTGAACCACGGGCATGGCCGAAATAGCGCGCTTGATGGCGGGCTTGTCTTCAATGGTGTGCCCCGAGGCCAACTGGTCTTCAACCAATTTATGCAAAGTGACAGAGTCTAAAAACTCAACCATGCGGGAATTCAAGGAAGCCCACAGATCGTGGGTCATGCAACGGCCTGTGCTGCCGTGGCAGTTTTCTTTGCCACCGCAGTGGGTGGCATCAATGGGTTCGTCCACCGACAAAATGATGTCGGCGACGGTAATTTCAGACGCTTTTTTGGCCAAGGTGTAACCGCCGCCTGGACCACGTGTGGACTCCACCAATTGATGGCGGCGCAATTTACCGAACAACTGCTCTAGGTAAGACAAGGAGATTTCTTGGCGCTGGCTGATGGCAGCCAAGGTGACGGGTCCGGAATGCTGTCGCAGGGCCAAATCGATCATGGCGGTAACCGCAAATCGTCCTTTGGTGGTGAGGCGCATGGCTGAATCCTAGGTTGTTGACTAATTCGGTGATTTGAAGGTCTTTGTGAATGAAAGGTCAAACCAGTCTTGCTCATCTCTTCAGGTGTTTAAGCCTTCAGAACGACCACGTTGTCGGTACCTGGCGCCCCAAAAGCCTGAGCCTTGAGCATCTGCAATTGGTCGCGAACTTGGGCGGCCTTCTCAAAATCGAGGTTTTTGGCGTGCTCCATCATCTGTTTTTCCAGTTGCTTGATGGCCTTCGAAATGTCCTTCTCGCTCATTTCCTCGACCTTGGCACGTTGAACTGCGGCCAATTCCAAGCGCTCGGCTTCTTTGCCTGCTTTCTCACTGTAGACACCGTCAATCAAATCTCGAACTTGCTTGACGATGCTGCGCGGGGTAATGCCCAGTGCCAGGTTGTGTGCCACCTGCTTGGTACGGCGGCGCTCGGTTTCGCCAATGGCTTTCTTCATGGACTCAGTCATGCGGTCGGCATACAAAATGGCGCGGCCATTGAGGTTACGCGCAGCACGGCCAATGGTTTGAATCAGGCTACGCTCGGATCGCAAAAAGCCTTCTTTGTCGGCATCCAAAATGGCCACCAAGGACACCTCGGGAATGTCCAAACCTTCGCGCAGCAAGTTGATGCCGACCAAGACATCGAAAGAACCCAGACGCAAATCACGCAAAATTTCGACACGCTCGACAGTGTCCACGTCGGAGTGCAAATAACGCACCTTGACGCCGTTGTCCGACAGGTAGTCTGTGAGTTGCTCGGCCATGCGCTTTGTAAGCGTCGTAATTAAAACGCGCTCGTGTTTCTCAACACGAATACGAATTTCTTGCAGCACATCGTCCACTTGATGAATGGCAGGCCGCACTTCCACTTGCGGATCGACCAAGCCAGTGGGCCGAACCACCTGCTCCACCACTTTGCCTGCATGCGTTTTCTCATAATCGGCGGGCGTGGCCGATACAAAAATGCACTGCCGCATCTTGGTTTCAAATTCTTCAAACTTAAGCGGTCGGTTGTCTAACGCACTGGGCAACCTGAAGCCATATTCAACCAAGGTGGTTTTGCGCGCACGGTCGCCGTTGTACATGGCATTGAGCTGGCCAATCATTTGGTGGCTCTCGTCCAAGAACATGATCGAGTCGAGTGGCATGTAATCGGTGAGCGTGCTAGGCGCGGCGCCAGGTTCAGCGCCTGACAAATGCCGCGTGTAGTTTTCAATGCCTTTGCAATGGCCCACTTCGCTCAGCATTTCCAAATCGAATCGGGTGCGCTGCTCTAAGCGTTGCGCTTCCACCAATTTGCCCATGCCCACCAGCTGTTGAAGGCGCTCGGCCAACTCCACTTTAATGGTTTCAACAGCGGCCAAAACTTTGTCACGCGGCGTGACGTAATGGCTTGACGGATAGACCGTGAAGCGCGGAATCTTTTGACGAATACGACCCGTCAGGGGATCGAACAATTGCAAGCTGTCGACTTCGTCATCGAACAATTCAATGCGCACGGCCAATTCGGAATGTTCCGCAGGAAACACATCGATGGTATCGCCGCGCACTCGAAATTTGCCGCGGCTAAAGTCTTGGTCATTGCGCTGATACTGCATGCGAATGAGTTGAGATATGACGTCGCGCTGCCCTACTTTGTCGCCGGTGCGCAAAGTCATGATCATGCGGTGATAACTCTCAGGCTCGCCAATGCCGTAAATGGCCGACACGGTGGCCACAATGACCACGTCGCGGCGCTCCATCAAACTCTTGGTGCACGACAAGCGCATTTGCTCGATGTGCTCATTAATGGCGGAGTCTTTTTCAATGAACAAGTCGCGCTGAGGCACATAGGCCTCGGGCTGGTAGTAGTCGTAATAGCTGACGAAATACTCCACTGCATTTTTGGGAAAGAACTCTCTAAATTCAGAGTAAAGCTGAGCCGCCAAAGTTTTGTTGGGCGCAAACACAATGGCGGGCTTGCCCATTTGGGCAATGACGTTGGCCATGGTGAAAGTTTTGCCAGAACCCGTCACACCCAGCAGGGTTTGAAACACCTCGCCATCGTTCAGGCCCTCGACCAAACCCTCAATGGCGGTGGGTTGATCGCCGGCGGGCGGGTAAGGTTGGTACAGCTCAAAAGGCGAACCTTCGTATTGGACGAACTTGCCGTCGGGCGCCACATAAGGAACGGCCTCTAAAACGGGTTCAAAAGAATCGGGGGTAACGGCCATGGAACTTCTTGAGATGGGTCAATGGGGTGCAAAAAACAGTGCAAAGAGCCGCTAAAATTAGGGGCAACCCTAAAGCCTAACCTAGGTTTGGGATTTCTGCCAA
>JBEDKQ010000199.1:0-3771 GCA_041172085.1 Pseudomonadota bacterium
TCTTTAACAGGCAGGTCTGCCAAGAAGTCTCGGCCATAGATGGTTTTAGAGACGGCCGTGATCAATGGCAAGTGAACAGCTGCCGTGCAATCGGCCAAGGTCATTTCTGAACCTGCAATGAAGGGTTTGAACTGCACCAAGGTGGCAAAAGCCGCTACGTTTTTCTCAAGTTGAGCGCCCACTTTTTCTTTGGTTGAGTCGCTCACCTTGCCGCCAAAGAAAGCTTCTGGGTAGAGGTTGCGAGCGACCAATTCCAAATGCAAGTCGAGGAAGGTCATCAATTCACGCACCTTGGCTGCAGCAAACGGCTCTTTGGGCATCAAAGGATGGGCGGTATGCGCTTGCTCGATGTATTCAAGCATCACTGAAGATTCGCACAAGGTGCCTTGCTCGGTTTTCAAATAAGGTACTTTGCCAAGTGGACTTGCCAGTGGGTCGGTTTCTCCCACCCATACCAATTCTTCTTCAAAGGCGACGCCTTTTTCAATCAAAGCCAATTTCACTTTGTTGTGATAATTGCTGGCGCCAAAGCCGCAGAGTGTCAACATCTTGTGTCTCCTGTTAGATGGCGACAGCATATGCGCAGAACTGACCGTTTGGCGTCTCCAAGTTGACGCAACTTGGCGATGCGTTAAGCTTCTACCCAAGACCTTCCTCTAGGAGCACCCCATGAGCGACACATCTGCTTTCGGATTTGGAAAATTTGTACCCGGTTTCGATTTTTTACAAAATCTGGGTCAAGCCGCCAACCCAGGTGCCAAGGGCTCGCCCCAAGGCATGCCCAACATGGCCAGCTGGGTGGCACCCACGATGAACATCGAGGAGTTGGACAAACGCATTCAAGAACTCAAAACGGTTCAGTTTTGGCTGGAACAAAACACCAATGCCCTCAAGGCGACCATTCAAGCCTTGGAAGTTCAAAAGATGACCTTGTCGACTTTGCAGGGCATGAATGTGAACATGGCCGATTTGGCCAAGGCCTTCACTGCCAAAATGCCAGACCTGCAAGCCGGCAAAGAGGCCCCTGTTGCCAATGACAAAGCATCGCCGGAGGAGGGTGCAGCCAGTTCAGAATCTGCGGAGGGTGCAGCCAGTTCAGAATCTGCCGATGCTGCCGATGCTGCCAATGCTTCTTCGGAGGCGCAAGCACAAGCAGGCGACAAGCCAGCCGTCGACCCCATGCAATGGTGGGGTGCCATCACACAGCAATTCCAAAACATAGCGGCCGCAGCCGTCAAAGATGTGGCGGCAAATGCCATGAAAGAGGCACCGCAGCCCGTCAAAAAGAAGGCCGCGGCTAAAAAAACAAGCGCTACTGGCGCTAAGAAAGCCAGCGCTGCCGCCAAAAAGACAGCCGCCAAAAAGACAGCCAAAAGAGCGGCCAACGATACCTAAGTCCCACCATGAGTTTGTTTCCTTTTGGCCATGCCACCCATCCGCAGTGGCAGATGGCAGATGGCAGCTGGCCTTGTCATCGCGCAATTGCGCGCCCAAATGACACTACCAGGTCATGCAGCCAAGCCGCGCTTGGGCTTGCTCTACATCACCGACCATTACGCCAATGAGGCACAAGCCATCTTGTCGCACCTGAGGCAAGAGTTGCCCATGGTGAAAGATTGGGCTGGCACCGTGGGTGTGGGCGTGGCCGCCAACAACGCTGAATACTTTGACGAGCCTGGCATGGCCTTGATGCTGTGCGATGTGCCAACAGCGCATTACCGGGTGTTTTCGGGCGCACAAGCCTTGCCTGCAGATTTTGTGGCGCAGAGCGCGCTCGTGCATGCCGACCCCCAAACGCCTGACTTGGCTGAACTGATTGCCGAAATGGCGGGCCGTACGCGGTCTGGTTATTTGTTTGGTGGCCTCACGGCCAGTCGCAAACAGAATGTTCAGTTTGCTTGGCAAACGCAGAATCAAGATCAACACGCTACTTCCTTTTCACCCAACGGCGGCGTAGACACCGAGGCACAAAGCACTTTAGAAGGCGGCGTTCTAACAGGTGGCCTCAGTGGTGTAGCTTGGTCGCCCGACGTGCAAATTTTGTCGCGTGTCACGCAAGGCTGCGCACCGCTCAGCAAAGAGCGCGAAATAACCGAAGCACAAGGCAATGTGATTTACCAACTCGATGGCCAGCCGGCACTCGATGTGTTGTTCGAAGATTTGCAAGTGTCCTTGAGCGATCCACAAAAAGCCTTGCCCGCAGTACGTGCCACCTTGGTGGGCTTAACTTCGGCAGGGCAACGGGCCATTGGCCGCACAGGCAGCTTGGGTGCCGATGTTCGTGTGCGCCACATCATTGGGCTTGACCCTGCGCGCAAAGGCATTGCCATCGCAGAGCAAGTTGAAGCCGGCGAGCGATTGGCATTTTGCCAAATGAGTTTGCAAGCAGCCAAAGCCGACTTGCGCAGAATTTGTGCAGAAATCAGAGAAGAACTCGAGCCCGAAACCCTGAGCGTAGAAACCGCCAATGCCTTGGCTGCCAGTGAAGCCGAAGCCGCACCCCATCCTGCGAGGCGCATTGCAGGCGCGGTCTATGTCAGCTGTTCAGGACGTGGCGGTCCGCATTTTGGCGGCGACAGTGCCGAGTTGCAATGGGTGCGTCACGCATTGGGCGATGTGCCTTTGGTGGGCTTCTTTGCCAGCGGTGAAATTGCACACCACCATCTGTATGGCTATACCGGTGTCTTGACGGTTTTCACCACACCAGCAGAATCAAGCTGAACCACACTCAACATCACTTCTCAAACACCCCGCGCGCGTGCTTGCTTAAATTGCGATTGAAACGCTGCAAAGCTGTCAGCTTCCAAAGCAGCGCGTACTTCTTGCATGAGGTTCAAGTAGTAGTGCAAGTTGTGAATGGTGGTCAGCATGGGGCCGAGCATTTCACCGCAGCGGTCTAAGTGATGCAAATATGCGCGGCTAAAACCATCCCGGCCGCCCGCATCCCATGACACGCCAGAGCTTCCAGCGCAGGCATGACAAGTGCAGGTGGTGTCCAGAGGTTGATGATCGGTCTTGTGACGCGCGTTGCGCAATTTCAAATCACCAAAGCGTGTGAACACCGTGCCATTGCGCGCATTGCGCGTGGGCATGACGCAGTCAAACATGTCGACACCTTGCGCCACGCCTTCTACCAAATCTTCCGGCGTGCCCACACCCATCAAATAGCGCGGCTTGTTAGCAGGCAATCGGTGTGGCGTGTGTGCCATGATTTGCAGCATCTGCTCTTTGGGTTCGCCCACACTGACACCGCCAATGGCGTAGCCCGGAAAGTTCATGTCGACCAAATGGTCGAGGGATTCTTGACGCAAGTTTTCAAACATGCCGCCCTGCACAATGCCAAACAAGGCGTTCGGATTTTCCAGTCGATGGAACTCATCTTGGCTGCGCTTGGCCCAACGCAAACTCATTTCCATTGACTTGCGCGCTTCGGCCTCTGTGGTGAGGTGGCCCTTCGTTTCATACGGCGTGCATTCGTCCAGTTGCATCACGATGTCAGAGTTCAACACCGTTTGAATTTGCATACTCACTTCGGGTGACATGAACAATTTGTCGCCATTCACGGGCGATGAAAAGTGCACACCTTCTTCGGTAATTTTTCGCATCTCGCCCAAGGACCACACTTGAAAGCCACCCGAGTCGGTCAGGATCGGTTTTTGCCATTTTTCAAAGCCATGCAAGCCGCCAAAACTTTTCATGATGTCGAGACCCGGCCGCATCCACAAATGAAAGGTGTTGCCCAAAATGATTTGCGCGCCCATCTCTTCAAGG
>JBEDKQ010000200.1:0-2391 GCA_041172085.1 Pseudomonadota bacterium
CACTAAACTAAAGGTTCTAGATAAGGAGTTTTAGATGAAACGCATCTTGGTAATCGCTGCCGCAGCATTGGCGCTTGTGGCACAGGCTCAAAATTTCCCTGGCACAAAGCCCATCACTTTGGTTGTGCCTTTTGCCGCGGGTGGCCCCACAGACCGAGTAGCCCGTGACTTGGCAGAAGCCATGCGCGGACCCTTGGGAGGCGCTGTCCTGTTGGTTGACAATGCCGCGGGTGCAGGTGGCTCCATTGGCGCCAACAAGGTTGCCAAAGCCGCACCCGATGGCCATACATTGTTGGTTCACCACATCGGCATGGCCACCATGCCCACCTTGGTTCGCAACATTCCATTCAAAGTTGACAGCGACTTTGAATACGTTGGCATGATCAACGATGTGCCCATGACATTGATTGGCAAGCCATCTTTGCCTGCCAACAATTTCAAAGAATTGACGGCTTGGGTCAATGCCAACAAAGGCAAAATTAACTTGGGCAATGCGGGCGTCGGTTCTGCCTCTCACTTGTGCGGCTTGCTCTATCAAAATGCCATTCAGGTCGACATGACCACTGTGCCTTACAAGGGTACAGCGCCTGCCATGACCGATTTGATGGGCGGCCAAATTGACTTGATGTGCGATCAAACCACCAACACCACCAGCCAAATTGAAGGCAAAAAGGTCAAGGGTTATGCGGTCACCACCAGCAAGCATTTGACAACGCCTGCCCTGAAAGATTTGCCCACCATGCAGGAGTCAGGTCTCAAAGGCTTTGAGGTCACCATTTGGCACGGTTTGTATGCCCCTAAGGGCACGCCCCCCGATGTGCTGGCCAAACTCAATGCAGCTTTGAAGACGGCTTTGAAAGATCCTGATTTCGTCAAGAAGCAAGAAGGTTTGGGCGCTGTGGTCGTCACTGACAAGCGTGTTGAACCCGCAGAACACAAGAAATTTGTGGCTGCAGAAATTGCAAAGTGGAGCCCCATCATCAAGGCAGCGGGCGTTTACGCAGACTAATGCAGTTGTAAGGCATCCAAAAAAAACCGCTCATCGAGCGGTTTTTTTGATGCCTGACATTTCTTAAGAAAGCGATCGCGACGCGCCCCACAAAGCCGGCGATTCACTGGCATTGATCACCCATACCGGTATGTCTTTGAGGTAAGCACTGAAACGTCCTTTGGCCTCAAACCGCTCACGGAAGTTGGAGGTTTCAAACCAACCCAGCCAACGCGGCACAATTCCACCGCCCAAGTAGACGCCGCCCCGAGCGCCCAAAGTCAGGGCCAAATCGCCCGTCACTGAGCCTAGAAAACCTGCAAACATTTCGATGCTTTGTTGTGCCAACGGGTCTTTGTCTTGCAATGCCCAAGCGGTAATCTCTGCGGCACCTGCCACGTCAACAGGCAGTTGTTTTTGCAATTGGCGCAATGCCAAATACAAATCGACCAAGCCCGGACCCGACAGCACGCGCTCAGCCGACACATGGCCATAGCGTTGGCGAATCAGCTCGATCACGCGGTATTCCGTCTCTGTTTGCGCAGCCAATGTGACATGGCCGCCTTCGCCTGCAATCGCCAACCAATGGTCGTGGGTATCCGTTGGCATCAGACCGGACACGCCCAAGCCAGTCCCTGCGCCGATCAATGCCTTGGGGGCAAACGCTTGCGCGACGGTGCCGCCCACTTGAACCAAATTGTCTTGAGGAATCGATGGCAATGCCAAAGCCAGTGCAGTGAAGTCGTTGATGACGTTCAACTGTTCTAGCCCCAAATTGCGCTGCATCTCAGAAATTGAGAACGACCAATGGTGATTGGTCATTCGAACCACATCGCCTGTGATGGGGTTGGCAATGCCCAATGCGCCTGCACGGGGCATGGGCAAGCGTTTCAAGTCTAGATAAGTGCGAATGGCCGCTTCTAGCGTTTCGTGTGCTGCACACGGCAAAACCAACACATGTTCAATGCCACTTTGCGCGTTGGCTTGCCATCCAAACCGGGCGTTGGTGCCGCCCACATCTCCCAATAAACGCGGAAACGTATCAGTCACAAATCAAATCTTCACGATGCTTAATTGACAAACTGCTCAGAGCCCACAATGCCCAGCTTGTTCAGGCCCAAGCGCTGTGCACTGGCCATCACCAGCGCCACAGACTCGTACTTGGCCTTGGCATGCGAGCGAATGTGCAACTCAGGTTGTGGCTGCATCGCTGACGCCTCAACCAACTTGGCCTCCAGGTCTGCACGGCCCGCAATGGGGCGACCGTTCCAGTTGATCACGCTGGCCGCGTCCACATCAATCTTAATCACCACTGGCTCCACCTTCTTGGTGGGCGGGGTTGAGACCGGCATGTCCAAATTCACCGAGTGAAGCTGCGCTGGAATCGTGATGATCAACATGAT
>JBEDKQ010000200.1:2402-2736 GCA_041172085.1 Pseudomonadota bacterium
CATCATCACTTCTGGCTCGTCACTGCCCGAGCCTGAGCCTACGTTCATTCCCATGATCTTCTTCCTTTATTGCGGCTCAGTGATGAACCCGACCTTGGTAATGCCGGCGCGCTGCACCGCATACATCACCCGCCCCACAGACTCAAAGTCGCTCTTGCCGTCACCCCGGATCTGCACTTCAGGCTGGGGTTTCATGACCGCAAACTTCTTCATGCGCTGCAGCAGGTCGTCTGAATTTTTAATGGGCGTGTCGTACAAGAAGATCTTGCCCTTCACATCCACCGAGATGATCACGTTTTCTGGCTTGGTCTCCCGCACCATGTTTTTTTCCTTG
>JBEDKQ010000201.1:0-3984 GCA_041172085.1 Pseudomonadota bacterium
AGCATCGCTAGCAAAAACCCCTAGAACTTTGAAGATTAATTAACCGACCGATCGGTCGGTTAATTGCTATACTTCGCTTCATACACGCTCTACCAGCGAGGAGAAGCCCATGTACACGCAATCCTTCAATGTGCCGGACGCACCGGACACCATCGCCAGCACTGCCTCACTGAAATCAGTGCCCAAACCTTTGTCCGAAGCCGAAGTGGCTTTGCAAGCGCAATTCGATTCGCGTATCGATGCCGACGGCAAAGTCGAGCCGCGCGATTGGATGCCCGATGCGTATCGCAAAACTTTGGTTCGACAAATCAGCCAGCACGCGCACAGTGAAATTGTGGGCATGTTGCCCGAAGGCAATTGGATCAGCCGCGCGCCTAGCCTCAAGCGCAAAGCCATTTTGATTGCCAAGGTGCAAGACGAAGGCGGGGCTCGACGCATTGCACACCGGCAAAGCCAAGTACAGCTCCATCTTCAATTACCCCACGCTCAATTGGGCCGATGTGGGTGTGGTGGGTTGGCTGGTCGATGGCGCAGCCATCATGAATCAAATTCCTTTGTGCCGTTGCTCTTATGGCCCTTATGCGCGCGCCATGATTCGCGTGTGCAAAGAAGAAAGTTTTCACCAGCGTCAAGGCTATGAAGCGTTGCTCGTGATGATGCAAGGCACCGCCGAACAAAAGGCGATGGTGCAAGACGCGGTCAATCGTTGGTGGTGGAAATGCTTGGCCATGTTTGGACCACCCGATGCCGACAGCCCCAACAGCGTACAAGGCATGCGCTGGGGCATCAAGCGCATCAGCAATGACGACCTGCGCCAAAAGTTTGTAGATGCAACAGTGCCGCAAGCCAAGATCTTGGGCGTAACTTTGCCCGATCCCGATTTGAAGTGGAACGAAGAACGTCAGCATCACGATTACGGCCAAATTGATTGGGACGAATTCTGGGCCACTGTGAATGGCAATGGACCTTGCAACAAAGAGCGATTGGGTGCGCGCGTGAAGGCTTGGAACGATGGCCAATGGGTCCGCGATGCCGCAGTGGCACACGCCAACAAACAAGCGCACAGACAAGCACAAAAGAATTTGAAGGAGGCTGCATGAGCGCCGATCAAACCAACTCAGCTTCGCAAGCAGGTACTTCAAGTGCCAACGCTGCTTCCGCCTCAACAGCCGCCCTCAAAGAGTGGCCTCTGTGGGAAGTGTTTGTTCGCAGCAAGCAAGGCTTGGAGCACAAGCACTGCGGCAGTTTGCACGCGTCCGACTCACAACACGCCTTGCAAATGGCGCGTGATGTTTACACACGCCGCCAAGAAGGTGTGAGCATTTGGGTGGTGCAGTCTTCGTCCATTGCGGCCAGCGAACCCAACGACAAATCGGAGTTCTTCGAGCCCTCTAGCGACAAGGTGTATCGTCATCCCACCTTCTACGAAATTCCTTCTGAAGTGGGGCACATGTAATGTCTGCGGCACAAGCAACTTTGAACCACACATTGCCTGTCGACTATTGGCTGCACTTGGCCGACAACGCTTTGGTCTTGGGTCAACGCAATGCGGAGTGGTGTGGCCATGGACCCATTTTGGAAGAAGACATTGCTTTGTCCAACAACAGTTTGGACTTGGTGGGTCAAGCGCGTTTGTTGTACCAAGAAGCCGCCGCGCAAATGGGCAACGGTGCCACTGAAGACACACTGGCCTTCTTTCGCGATGTGCCCGATTTTAAAAATTACACCTTGCTAGAGTTGCCGCATCACGCGCCACTGGCGGGTACTTCTGCCAGTGAACGTGACTTTGCCACCACCTTGGTTCGCAACTTTTTGTACAGCGCACTGATGGTGTTGGTGTGGTGGCCGCAATTGCTGCCAAGTCACTCAAAGAAGTGCGCTACCACTTGCGCCATTCGCGCGATTGGCTGCTGCGCATGGGCGATGGTACGGCTGAATCTCATGGTCGTGCACAAGCGGCCATCAATCACTTGATGCCTTACACGCAAGAGTTTTGGACCAGCACGTCTTACGAAACAGAAGCCGCCAAAACCACAGGCTTGGACATGGCCAGCTTGCAAAACGACTGGAACCAAATTGTGGACCAGGCCTTGGCCGAAGCCACACTGAAGCGCCCTGCCGCTGGCGGCTTTGTACCCACCGGCAAATACAGCGTTCACTCTGAGCATTTGGGGTTTATGTTGGCCGAGATGCAAAGCTTGGCGCGTGCGCATCCCAATGCCACTTGGTAATTCGGACATTAAAAGTTCATCATGACGATGGCCACCCCTGCTTCAATGACTGCGCTTTCACCAAGCGCAGTTGAACAAGCATGGCAACTGCTTGAATCGCTAACCGATCCCGAAATTCCCGTGGTCACCTTGCGCGAGTTAGGTATCTTGCGAGATGTGCGAACGGCTGTTGCACAAGATGGCACAGAACAATTGGAAGTGGTCATCACGCCCACTTACAGTGGCTGCCCGGCCATGGGACAAATTGAAGATGATGTGCACAACTTGCTGCAAGCGCATGGCTTGAAAGGCAAAGTCAAAACTCAATTGGCGCCAGCTTGGACAACCGACTGGATCACGCCCGAAGCCAAAGAAAAATTGCGCGCGTACGGCATTGCGCCGCCACACAGCGGTGCTGATCACGACTGCCAAACTCAAGTTGGCAAAGCCAGTGCATCAGGCGCCGCCAGCATCATTCAATTTGCAGCCCGCAGCGCCAGCAATCCTGGTCGTCACGACCAGCTGGCGGTGCCCTGCCCGCAATGCAATTCGCACAACACCACCGAAACATCTCACTTTGGCTCCACCGCCTGCAAAGCGCTTTACCGCTGCCTCGATTGCATGGAGCCCTTTGACTATTTCAAACCTTATTGATGAACCGCTTCAGCTCAACTTCATGTAAGGCACAGCACCTCATCAAAATGAAAACTCTCGCACCATGACCGCTTTCAAATTTCACGACCTGCCTGTTTCCAACATCACGCCCGAAGCGGCAGGTGCGGTGGCCATTACATTGCAAGTGCCAGATGAACTCCGCAGCGGTTTCAATTTCAAAGCAGGTCAATTTTTAACACTGCGCGCCACCATCAATGGCAACGATGTGCGCCGCAGTTACTCCATCAGCTCCTCACAAAACGCCTACGCACAAAACGGAACTTTAGAAGTTGGCATTCGCCCTGTTCAAGGCGGTGTGTTTTCTAACTGGGCAGCTACAAAACTGAAGGTAGGCGATGTGCTGCGTGTTATGCCTGCCGATGGTCGCTTCATCGTGCAGCGGCCGCGCGCCATTCACCGCGTAGGCTTTGCAGCTGGCTCAGGCATCACCCCCATCTTGTCCATCTTGGCCAGCACCTTAGAAGAACAAACTGAATCCAAATTCACCTTGGTCTATGGTAATCGCCGCATGGACAGCGTCATGTTCAATGAAGCGTTGCAAGACCTCAAAGACCGCTACCCCAACCGACTCACGCTCATTCACGTTTTGTCTCGTCAGGCGCAAGAAGTACCTTTGCTAGAAGGCCGCATTGATGAAGCCAAGGTCAAAGAAATTGTGGCCAGCCTCTTGCCAGCGGCTAGCATGGACGAGGTGTTCATCTGCGGACCAGAAGCAATGATTGAGGCCACAGAAAAAGCTTTGCTTGAAGTAGGCGTGCCTGAACGCAACATACGCACAGAGCGATTCACATCACCCACACTGGAAGCAATGCCGGCAGATGCGCGCAAGCAAGTGGTCTTGGGACACGCGCCTGAATCCAAAGGCGATGTGGAACTGACAGTGGTGCTAGACGGCAAGAAGCATCAAATGCAAATGTCGGCCACCGACAAAATTTTGGATGTCGCGTTGGCAGCAGGCTTGGACCTGCCCTACTCCTGCAAAGGCGGCGTGTGCTGCACGTGCCGCGCCAAAGTGATGCAAGGCACCGTGGCCATGGAAAAAAACTTCACGCTAGAAAACTGGGAAACCGAGCAAGGCTTTGTGCTCAGTTGCCAGGCC
>JBEDKQ010000202.1:0-2602 GCA_041172085.1 Pseudomonadota bacterium
CGGTGCATTGAATGTGGTCGGTTTGATGAACGTTC
Source organism: Pseudomonadota bacterium (assembly GCA_041172085.1). GTDB lineage: Bacteria > Pseudomonadota > Gammaproteobacteria > Burkholderiales > Burkholderiaceae_C > Limnohabitans_A. Next base: position 36 of record JBEDKQ010000202.1, read on the forward strand.
AGTTTGCCATTCAGCATGTCGATGGCAAAGATGTCATCTTTGTGCTCGAAGTGAACCCACGTGCGTCACGCACCGTGCCATACGTTTCTAAAGCTACGGGCATTCAGTTGGCCAAAGTGGCTGCACGTTGCATGGCGGGTCAAACGTTGGCTTCTCAAGGCATTACCAAAGAAGTCACACCGCCTTATTTCAGCGTCAAAGAAGCGGTGTTCCCGTTTGTGAAGTTCCCTGGCGTCGACACCATCTTGGGCCCAGAAATGAAGTCCACCGGTGAAGTGATGGGTGTGGGTAAATCATTTGGCGAAGCTTTTGTGAAGAGCCAAATGGGTGCTGGCACCAAGTTGCCCCGTGAAGGCAAAGTTTTCTTGACGGTTAAAAATGGTGACAAGCCGCGTGCTGTTAAAGTTGCGCGCGATTTGGTGGCCTTGGGTTTTCAAATTTTTGCCACCAAAGGAACCGCTGCCGCCATTGCTGCCGAAGGTGTTGCCGTTCAAGCGGTTAACAAGGTTACAGAAGGCCGCCCGCACATTGTGGACATGATTAAGAACAATGAAATTGCCTTGGTCATCAACACCGTTGAAGAGCGTCGCAACGCCATTGCCGATTCACGCGTGATTCGAACATCGGCTTTGCTGGCCAGGGTCACAACCTTTACCACCATTGCAGGCGCTGAAGCGGCGGTTGAAGGCATGAAGTACTTGGACAAACTGGATGTCATTTCTGTACAAGAAATGCACGCCATGTTGACTGCTTAATAAAAAATTCGGAGACATCTCTTGGCTACTATTCCCATTACCCTTCGCGGTGCTGAAAAGCTCAAGGCCGAACTTCATCAATTGAAAACGGTGGAGCGTCCTTCTGTCATCAATGCCATTGCCGAAGCTCGCGCACAAGGTGACTTGAGTGAGAACGCTGAATACGATGCCGCCAAAGACCGACAAGGTTTTGTAGAGGGCCGCATTCAAGAAATCGAGGGCAAGCTCTCTGCAGCGCAAATCATCGATCCTGCATCTGTTGATGCCGGCGGTAAAGTGGTGTTTGGGACCACCGTCGAGTTGGAAGAGGAAAGCACTGGCGAAATGGTCAAGTACCAAATCGTTGGTGAAGACGAAGCCGATCTTAAGTTGGGTTTGATCAACATCAGCAGTCCCATTGCGCGTGCTCTCATTGGCAAAGAAGAGGGTGATGTAGCCGTGGTGCAAGCGCCAGGTGGCGAGAAGCGTTACGAAATTGTGGCGGTCTCTTACATTTAAAAACAGCCCTTGCTTCAATCCAAAAGGCGTTCTGTTGAACGCCTTTTTTCTATTCTTTCCAATGCTCTGCCACCCAAAGGGCGGGCTTGATGAATCTGAAATTTCGATTGCGTTTGCCTGCCAACGCATCGGGTGGATTGCACTCACCATGAAAAATCACAATGCGTGCATCGTCTGGAATTTGTGGCGCTGTCCAGTAATTTGTAGGCCAACTTGGAATGCTGTGGTATTTGAAACTAGGGCACCACGATGAAGGCCAATATGCCAGCTTGCCTTGCTTGTTCAAGAAGTCAGACAGATAGGCCTGTTCGTTTCTGAACTGTTGACGAATGCTGTCAAAGTTGTGGCGGAAGTACTCAAGCACATCGGGGTGTGCACCCAGCTCGTATCGGTACACTGAAGAGTTGCCCGTGATGCGCCAGGGGCGCTTGTAGTCATGAATAATCATGAAATCACCGGGCACTTCAAAGAAGCCATCCATGTTGCCCACAATGACAACATCCACATCCAAAAACAAAGCGGTGCCGCGCAGGCCATGCAGGTCTTGCGCAAAAGAGGCCAGCTTGGTCCAGCCTCTTTCAGGAATACCTGGCGGTAAATCCAAAGGCGGAATGGGCAAACATTGAACTTCGCTTCTGATGCCTGAACTGTCGTCGGTCAGGCACACCATGTTGAAATCGCCGCTCAGATGCCTGCGCACCATGGCATACAAACGATTGACATATTCGGGGCCGTACTTGGTGCCCCATTTCATGCAAATGATGGCGTTGAGCAGACTGTAAAGACATGGCTTAGGCTTGGTTGCGCTTCTTGATCGATTTTTGTTTGACCTTGGCGCGCTTGACTTGTCCACCCGATGTGAGCCTTTGGTTGCCCAACACACGCAATGTTTTGACTTCTGGCCGTTGGCCACCGCGGCTGCTGTACTTCAAGACCTTAAAATCGCGGGGTCCGGCCATGCGATCTTCTGAAACGGTTTTTTCCTTTTCAGGCACAGGGCGCCAAAGCACCAGCAATTTGCCAATGTGTTGAATAGGCGCTGCGCTGAGGTCTTCAGCCAATTGGTTGAACATGGCTTCTCGGGCGACACGGTCGTCGCCCAGAACACGAATTTTGATCAAGCCGTGTGCCTTGAGGGCCGCGTCGGTTTCTTTGACAACGGCAGGCGTGAGGCCATCGTTGCCAATCATGACAACGGGATCGAGGTGGTGCGCATCGGCTCTGTGAACCTTGCGTTGAGCGGGAGTCAATTGAATTTGAGGCATGGCGCTATTATCCCTGCTTGAACGGAAGAACATGAAAGTAAAAACCAAA
>JBEDKQ010000203.1:0-2915 GCA_041172085.1 Pseudomonadota bacterium
GATCATGTGATCGGAGCGGCTTTCCCACAAGGGCTCAATGACCTTCTCGCGCCACTGCAATGAGCGATTGGACGCGGTGCAAGAGCCACTGGTTTCAAACTGCGTGGCAGCTGGCAACAAGTAAACCGCACGGTTGGGGTTCTGGTCTTCTGGCTTGCCAGGCATAGCGGCCATGGCGGCTGTGGCAGAAGGATAAGGATCCACCACCACCAACAAGTCGAGCTTGTCCATGGCGCGCTTCATTTCTAAACCGCGTGTTTGTGAGTTAGGCGCATGGCCCCAATAGAACACACCACGCAAATTGCTGTCTTGGTCAATCAGTTCGTTTTTCTCGAGAACGCCATCAATCCAGCGTGACACGGTGATGCCGTTCTTACCCATCATGGCGGGGCTGGCATAGCGTCCTTTGATCCACTCAAAGTCGACGTCCCAAGCTTTGGCAAAGTGCTTCCAAGAGCCTTCAGCCAAGCCATAGTAGCCTGGCAATGAATCGGGGTTAGGACCTACGTCGGTAGCGCCTTGCACGTTGTCGTGGCCACGGAAAATGTTGGTGCCGCCGCCAGACTTGCCAACGTTACCCAGAGCCAATTGCAAGATGCAAGAGGCACGAACAATGGCATTGCCAATGGTGTGCTGGGTTTGACCCATGCACCACACAATGGTGCTGGGGTTGTTGTCATGCAGCATCTTGGCCACTTTGAAAACTTGCTCTTCTTTGACGCCGCAAGCTTCTTCCACCTTGTCGGGTGTCCATTTGGCCATGACTTCGGCTTTGACCGCGTCCATGCCATGCACACGGTCGTTGATGTACTTCTTGTCTTCCCATCCATTTTTGAAGATGTGGTACAGGATGCCGAACAAGAAAGGAATGTCGGTGCCAGAGCGAATGCGGACGTATTCGTCGGCTTTGGCTGCAGTGCGTGTAAAGCGTGGATCGACCACGATCATCTTGCAGCCGTTTTCTTTGGCATGCAACATGTGCAACATGCTGACGGGGTGCGCTTCGGCAGCGTTGGAGCCAATGTAAATGGCGCACTTGCTGTTTTGCATGTCGTTGTACGAATTGGTCATGGCGCCGTAGCCCCATGTATTGGCCACACCGGCAACGGTAGTAGAGTGGCAAATACGCGCTTGGTGATCGGTGTTGTTGGTGCCCCAGAAGCTCACAAACTTGCGCATCAAATACGCTCAAACTTGCGCATCAAATACGCTTGCTCGTTGTTGTGCTTGGAAGAACCAATGAAGTAAACGCTGTCTGGGCCGCTGGCTTTGCGCAACTCCATCATGCGTTCGCTGATTTCTTTCAGGGCCACGTCCCAGCTGATGCGCTCGTATTTGCCGTTGACCAGCTTCATGGGGTAGCGCAGGCGGTACTCGCCATGACCGTGCTCGCGCAGTGCAGCGCCCTTGGCGCAATGGGCGCCCAAATTGATGGGGGAATCGAACACAGGTTCTTGGCGAACCCACACGCCGTTTTCGACAACCGCATCGACAGCACAGCCCACGGAGCAATGTGTGCAAATGGTGCGCTTCACTTCAACTTTGCCAGCGCCCACGACGCCTGCGGTGTTGGCAGCTTGTGCTTTTTTCACAAGGCTGAGTTGCGATGCGGCCAAGCCAACACCCACGCCCAAACCAGAACGCCGTAAGAAGGTGCGTCGGTCTAAGGTTGGCAATGCCTGTGTCAGTCCGCGGCGCAAGCTGTGCACGAACGGCGACGATGCAGCACCCGTGGTGCCTGAATTCTTTTTGGTCAACAACATGAAACTCTCCAGAAGAGGTGAGTGTTTGAGAAAGGACTTAGACAAACGTGGTCTTGTAGTAACGCTTGACGTGCTCGGAGAGCTCGTAGCCACCACCGCGCTCGGGCTTGGCTTTTTTGCTAGCTTGTGGTGCTAAATCTTGCACTTGGGGCAACATGCTGGTGGCTGCTGCCACGGCGCCCACTGTGCCTGCACCTGCGAACAAAGTGCGACGTGAAATTTTTGGATTTTGAGAACTCATAAATGCTTCCTCTGAAGATGCTTAGGAAATACTTTGCATACGTGCGCGATCGTATCAGCTTGCCAAGCGCGCACAATGGGGAAACCCTTAGTTGCGCAAGCTTTCTTGACAGGAACTTGCTTTAGGTCAGCAAATCAAAACCTTGCGTTTCAATGTTCAAAAATGCTTGCGTGAATTCTGCCAATTGCCCAAAGAATTTAGCTCTTGGATGTTTGACAATGGCCTCGGTCATTTCTTGAGCCCATGGCTGGATGTGCTTGGCAAAGAACTCTCTTTGATGCGTCAAGTTGGAAACAGTCACATCGTCACCTGCAATCAAATAGCGCATGACTTCGCACAAACACGCAAAGTGATCTTCCGTCTCTGACATGCTGTCGTCGCGCTCCAAGCCCAATGCCGTCAAGTCTTCACGCAACCTGGCCACAGGCTTGTCGTTCAAAAATCCACTCATGTAATGCGAGGCATAAAGGTAAACCTCAGGCTTGCCAACACCACCAAACAGCTGATTAAACTCCGCCGCAATGTCATCATCGGTTGACACTCTGGATGCCTCGACAAGTTGACGCCATGGCTCTTCCAAGAAACCACCTTCGACTGGCGCATCGGTCACCGCAACCCTCAGTTGCGCCAAAAGCTCAGAACTGGGAACTTGGTAAAACAGCAGCGCCAACAAACCATAAATTTCAGCGCGTGCCGTTTCTTCATCTAGGGCTGAGGACGATGACAGGTTAGAAGTCATTTGGATTTCTTCAAGATTTAGGAGGGATGTTGGCAATCTTGGCCTCATCCGAATTGGAATAGATGTCGATGACGCGGCAATCGCCACACATTTTGAGACGCTCTAAAGCGGCACCTTGGAACATGCTGTGGCCAGCCAATTTGCCCAACATGGCTTCGATGGCTTTCAAGGT
>JBEDKQ010000204.1:0-4136 GCA_041172085.1 Pseudomonadota bacterium
AATTCGCGACAAAGAAATTCGCACCGCACTCACGTCCAAAACTTTGTCGGGCACCACCATTCGCAAAGTGTCTTTGCCCACCTACGAAGACCATGGCGAGATTTTGAAATGGCTCATGTTGGACAACGTGCCTGGCAGTTTCCCCTACACCGCCGGCACCTTCGCCTTCAAACGTGAAGGCGAAGATCCCACGCGCATGTTCGCCGGTGAAGGCGATGCCTTCCGCACCAACACGCGCTTCAAACTGCTCAGCGAAGGCATGCCCGCCAAGCGCTTGTCCACGGCCTTTGACTCGGTCACTTTGTACGGCAACGACCCCGATCCCCGTCCCGACATCTACGGCAAAGTGGGCAATTCGGGCGTGAGCATTGCCACGCTGGACGACATGAAAGTGCTTTACGGCGGCTTTGACTTGTGCAACCCCAGCACCAGCGTGTCCATGACCATCAACGGTCCCGCGCCCTCCATCTTGGCCATGTTCATGAACACGGCCATCGATCAAAACTTGGAAAAGTTCAAAACCGAAAACGGCCGCGAACCCACCGACACCGAAGCTGCCAAAATTCGCGAATGGGTGTTGGCCAATGTGCGCGGTACTGTGCAAGCCGACATCTTGAAAGAAGACCAAGGTCAAAACACTTGCATCTTCAGCACCGAGTTCAGCCTGAAGGTGATGGGCGACATTGCGCAGTACTTTGTGCACCACGACGTGCGCAACTTCTACTCCGTGTCGATCAGTGGTTATCACATTGCCGAAGCCGGTGCCAACCCCATCAGCCAATTGGCCTTCACGCTGTCCAATGGCTTTACGTTTGTCGAAGCCTACTTGGCGCGCGGCATGCACATCGATGATTTCGCGCCCAACCTCAGCTTCTTCTTCAGCAACGGCATGGACCCCGAGTACACCGTGCTGGGCCGTGTGGCACGCCGCATCTGGGCGGTGGCCATGAAGAACAAGTACGGCGCCAACGAGCGCAGCCAGAAGTTGAAGTACCACATTCAAACTTCAGGCCGCTCTTTGCACGCCCAAGAAATTCAGTTCAACGACATTCGCACCACGCTACAAGCCTTGATCATTTACGACAATTGCAACTCGCTGCACACCAACGCGTTTGACGAAGCCATCACCACGCCCACCGAAGACAGCGTGCGTCGTGCTATGGCCATTCAGCTCATCATCAACCGCGAGTGGGGCTTGGCCAAAAACGAGAACCCCAACCAAGGTGCCTTCATCATTGAAGAACTGACCGAGTTGGTGGAAGAAGCCGTGCTGGCCGAGTTTGAAAAGATTGCCGACCGCGGCGGTGTGTTGGGCGCCATGGAAACTGGCTATCAACGCGGCAAGATTCAAGACGAATCGATGCACTACGAAATGCTGAAGCACACTGGCGAGTACCCCATCATTGGCGTCAACACTTTCCGCAACCCCAAAGGCGACGAAGTGCTCGAGAAGCTGGAACTGGCGCGCTCAACCGACGACGAGAAGAAATCTCAACTCGACCGTTTGCACGCCTTCCACGCCAAACATGCCAAAGAATCTCCCGCTATGTTGAGCCGCTTGCAACAGGCCGTGATTCACAACGACAACGTGTTTGAAGTCTTGATGGATGCCGTGCGCGTTTGCTCACTGGGCCAAATTACCAACGCCCTCTTTGAAGTCGGCGGCCAATACCGCAGAAACATGTAATTCGTGTGAATGCCTCTTGAAAAAGTGAATGCAGCAGGGTGAAAGCCCTGCTGTTTTACTTTGATTTGCGCTTTGTGCGACATTACGCGCATGAACATCCTTTTCATTGTCGACCCCCTCGCCTCCTTCAAGATCAAGAAGGACACCAGCTTTGCCATGATGCGCGAAGCGCAAAAGCGAGGCCACCAAGTCAGCGCCTGCGAAGTGCCGCACATTCAGTGGCAGCGCGGCGAATGCGTTAAAGCGCAAGTGCAAGACCTGCATTTAACCGGCAACGCCACCCCTTGGTACGAGGTCACTTCATCGCGCGAAGCATGGCTCAAAGACTTTGACGCCATCATCATGCGCAAAGACCCGCCCTTCGACAGCGAGTATTTCTACGCCACGCATTTGCTCAGCCAGGCCGAACGCGAAGGCGCCAAGGTGTTTAACAAAGCGTCTGCTTTGCGCGATCACCCCGAAAAGCTGGCCATCATGGAGTTCCCCCAGTTCATTGGTCCCACACTGGTCACACGTTCTGCCGAAGCCATCAAGGCTTTCCACGCGGAACACAAAGACATCATCCTGAAGCCACTGGATGGCATGGGCGGCATGGGCATTTTCCGCGTCGGTGCCGACGGTTTGAACCTGGGCTCGATCATCGAGACCTTGAATTTGGACGGTGCGCAATCGGTCATGGTGCAAAAGTTTTTGCCAGCCATTGCGCAAGGCGACAAACGCGTGCTCATCATTGGTGGCAAGCCTGTGCCTTTTTGTTTGGCGCGCATTCCACAAGGCGGCGAAGTACGCGGCAACTTGGCGGCGGGTGGCAAAGGCGTGGCGCAACCCATTACCGACAACGACCGTTCAATTGCCGAAGCCATTGGCCCCATCTTGGCAGCGCGTGGTTTGTTGTTGATTGGCCTCGATGTGATTGGCACCAGCGTGACCGAAATCAACGTCACCAGCCCCACTTGCTTCCAAGAGATTTTTGATCAAACCGGTTGCGATGTGGCGGCCGATGTGGCGGCGATTTTCATCGACGCATTGGAAGCAGCGGTGAAGCAAGCGTGAAAATACGGTTTAAAGCAAAGCCCCATCTCTAAACACCATCACCTCACCAGGTACAAAAGCCGTCCAAGGCTCGTCCAGCGTGAGGGGTGCGGTGACCACCACCGCCACGCGATCGCTGGGGTTGGTTTGCTCGGCAAAGTTCACCTGCACATCCTCGTCTTTGAGCGTGGCCGTTTTGAACGGGTATTGCCGCAGCACATAGTGCAGGTTGGTTGACGCGTGTGCCCAAAGCGCTTGGCCATTGGACAATAAGAAATTGAAGGTGCCATGCTTGGCAATGGAAGGCACCAACTCACGCAGCGTGAGTGTGAGTTCTTCCACACTGGGCACCGATGCATGCGACTTGGACAGCTCTTGCATGATCCAACAAAACGCTCTTTCGCTGTCGGTTTGACCCACCGGCTGAAAATGCCCGTGCAGTCGTGGGTTGAAGTTTTCTAAATTGCCGTTGTGCGCAAACACCCAATAGCGCCCCCACAGCTCACGCACAAACGGGTGGCAGTTTTCAAGTGAGACCACACCTTGCGTCGCTTTGCGAATGTGCGCAATGACATTCTGACTCTTGATGGGATAGCGCCTGATGAGCTCGGCCACCGGTGACTTGCTGGCCTCTTGGTGATCGACAAAATGCCGAACCCCCACACCCTCAAAAAAAGCAATGCCCCAACCATCTGAATGATGGTCGGTGACACCGCCCCGTTGCGAAAAGCCACTGAAACTGAAGGTGGCGTCGGTGGGCGTGTTGCAATTCATGCCCAAGAGTTGGCACATGTCTAAACCTTGTTCAAGGGCGGCCGACAACTGACCGCCTTGAAAGAGTTTAGCCTGCCTTGACCTTCAAACGCCATGCGTGCAACAAAGGCTCGGTGTAACCGCTGGGTTGCTCTTTGCCTTTGAAGACCAAGTCGCATGCCGCTTGGTACGCCTTGGAGGTTTTGAAATTGCCAGCCATCTTTTGGTACAAAGGATCGCCTGCATTTTGTTGGTCTACCACAGCGGCCATGCGCTCCATCGTGGCCTTCACTTGCGCTTCAGTTACCACGCCATGCGCCAACCAGTTGGCAATGTGTTGGCTGCTGATGCGCAAGGTAGCGCGGTCTTCCATCAAACCCACACCATGGATGTCGGGCACTTTGGAGCAGCCCACACCTTGGTCCACCCAGCGCACCACATAGCCCAAGATGCCTTGTGCGTTGTTGTCGAGTTCGTCTTGTTTTTCCTTCGCGGTCCACTCTGCCGCTTGCGCTTTGGTAACCACGGGGAATTGCAACAACTTGTTCAAGGTTTCTTCGCGCAGGTCTTTGGCTTTTTGTTTGCCAATGGCTTTTTCCATCTGCTTTTGCAATGCCGGCACGTTCACTTGGTGATAGTGCATGGCGTGCAAAGTGGCGGCTGT
>JBEDKQ010000205.1:0-3119 GCA_041172085.1 Pseudomonadota bacterium
CTCAAAATGAGACCCCCAAATTATTCGATGGGGTATGCGGCGGTATCGAAGCAGCGCCAGCATCTTGCGGGTGTAGGGAGAGCCTGGCACACCCAGCAAATCGAGGTCTTGCATGATGCGATATCCAAGACGGTGGTTACAAGTTTTTCAATAGCGGCTCGAAGCAGTCCAGTAAGTCTGCAGGTGCTTGAGGAGCTTTGTTTGAAATGTATTGTCGAACAAAAGGCGCAGGTCGCCAAGGGTGGGTTTCACCACTCCAAATGGCATTGGGCACAATTTGAGGTGGCTGAACTGTTTGGTCGATGAGCACCACAGCGGGTAGCAAGTCTTTGAATTTGACCTCAACCAAGGCCCAATTCCCCGTCGTGGCCGCTTGGATGACATGCGCAGTTTCGGAAGCCGGCGGACTGTAGTCTCGAATCAATTGCAACAAAGTTAAAAGCTCATATGTCTGTGCATCGACAGACCTGACACGGCTGCAGTTTCGCGTCAGTTTCACCCAGTTGTCTTGGGCGATGCCAATGGCATCCACTTCTCGACCGTCCACCATCAGCAGGTAACCGTTTTCTTTGTGCTCAAACGAAAAGTGATTGAGGAAGACACCCAAAGTGACCAGCAACAGCACGTAAATTGAAATTCTTTGGGGCATAGCGAAAATATGGCGGGCTTTTGCAGATAAGTTTGCCATTCTGCTTGTCTGCCAATTACCTTACTGAGGTTCGTGTCTTCGGTCTTTTCTGATAATCAGTTTTTTATACGAACTTTGCATCAAATGGACAGTGGACACCTGACCCAAAATGTTCTTGGCACTGGTGACGGCTCAACTTGGCGGTGGCACCTGAAAAGGAACATCTCCATGGCGCCGTCTCAAATTGCGCGCATTTTTGGGGTTTTGGGCCTGGTAACGCTGCTGATTGGAAGCGCCTTCTATTGGTTTGGTGCCCACTACATCCTGCCCTTTTCGATGGTTGAAATTGCGGCTCTGCTTATCGCATTCATTTACAACGCCATTCATGCCAACGACTATGAGACCTTGGTTTTGTCTGACAACTTTGTTCACATCGAAAGCAAAGTAGGGTTTCAATCCAAACAAGTTCAAATGGCAAGGTACTTAACCCGTGTGGAAACTGGCAGTCTTAAGGATGGCTTGATTGAACTTCGGCACGGCCAACAAGCCACATTTTTTGGGCAATTCATTCACGCCAATTTACGGCCTTTGCTGGCCCAACAAATTTCTAGCCGCATGCAATTTCCTCAAACTGTCCATCAAGCGGTGATGTCTGTCTAAGGGTGTCAGGCCATGGAAACGCACATTGCCGCTCACTGAACCCAAGACGGCATCCATGCGCGCATCGCCAAACATGCGGCGAAAGTTGTGTTCATAGTTGACCATTTCAAGGTCTGGGTCCAGAGACACTTCCAGCGCCACATTAAGGGCTTGGTAAAACAGCTTGCGTTCAACAGTGTTGTCGTTGTATTGCAAGAAAGCACCCACCAACTCCTGCGCAGCATCCAGTTGTTTCAAGGCCAAGTTGATCAGCAGCTTTAGCTCCAGCACCGTCAGCTGACCCCATTCAGTGTTCTCATCAAACTCAATGCCAATGAGGGTGGCGATGTCTGCGTACTCGTCTAGCTCGTTATTTTCCAAACGGTCTAGCAAGGCGGCCAATTGCTTGTTGTTTAAGCGGTGCAAGTTCAGAATGTCTTCGCGAAACAACAAGGCTTTGTTGGTGTTGTCCCAAATCAAATCCTCGATGGGATAGATTTCAGAATACCCTGGCACCAAAATTCGGCACGCCATCGAGCCCAGTTGATCATGCACGGTGGTGTAAACCTCTTTGCCCATGCTTTGCAAGATGCCAAATAAGCTGGCGGCTTCGTCTGCATTGGCGTTGTTGCCTTGACCTGCAAAGTTCCAATCGACAAAAGCGTAATCGGGGGTAGCGCTGAAGAAGCGCCAAGACACAATGCCGCTCGAATCGATGAAGTGCTCTACAAAGTTGTAGGGCTCGGTCACAGCATTGCTCTCAAAGGTTGGCGGTGGTAAATCGTTCAAACCTTCAAAGCTGCGGCCTTGTAACAGCTCAGTCAGACTCCGCCCTAGCGCCACTTCCATGCTGGGATGTGCGCCAAAGGAGGCAAACACACCACCTGTGCGAGGGTTCATCAAAGTGACGCACATCACGGGATACACACCGCCCAGTGAGGCGTCTTTGACCAACACGGGAAAGCCTTGCGCTTCAAGGTCTTGAATGCCCGCCATGATGCTGGGATATTGGGCCAACACTTCTGGCGGCACATCGGGCAAACAAATTTCGCTTTCCAAAATTTCTTTCTTCACCGCGCGTTCAAAAATTTCAGACAAGCATTGCACTTGCGCTTCGGCCAAAGTGTTGCCAGCGCTCATGCCGTTGCTAACATACAAGTTCTCTACCAAGTTGGTCGGGAAGTACACCACTTGATTGTCTGACTGTCTGACGAAAGGCAACGCGCAAATACCGCGCGCCACATTGCCCGAATTGGTGTCGATCAAGTGCGAACCTTTGAGTTCGCCATCGGGGTTGTAAATGCTGAGGCAGTGCGAGTCCAAAATTTCTTTGGGCAGCGCATCCTTCTTGCCTGGTTTGAACCATTTCTCGTTGGGGTAATGCACAAACTCTGCATTGGCCAATTCTTCGCCCCAATAAGCACCCGCGTAAAAATGGTTGTTGTTCAGACGCTCGATGTACTCGCCCAAGGCAGAAGCCAATGCGCTTTCTTTGGTGGCGCCTTTGCCATTGGTAAAGCACATGGGGGAATGCGCATCGCGAATGTGCAGCGACCACACATTAGGAATGATGTTGCGCCACGAGGCAATTTCAATCTTGACGCCGAGGTCGGCCAAGACGCCCGACATGTTGGCCAAGACGCCCGACATGTTGGCAATGGTTTGCTCTAAGGGCAGGTCTTTGCCCAAAATGAACGTGCTGCTTTCGGGGTCTGACTTCAAGCTCAACAAGGCTTGTGCATCCGCATCTAAGTTGGCCACTTCTTCAATGACAAATTCGGGACCTTCTTGCACCACTTTTTTAACGGTGCAGCGTTCAATGGAATTCAAAATACCCCGGCGATCCACTTCA